>NZ_JAQFJC010000008.1:0-132417 GCF_030439935.1 Streptococcus sp. SG1
TAATAATCTTTATAACAGCGCTTGACTATCCCTTCAACTTGTTTGTATACGTCCTCAAACTTCATTGACTAGTCCTTTCTTTTGGTTTTAGAGGATTTCTCCTCACCTATTAATCTATCAAAGATCCTGGTTTTCTTGCACATTGTTCGGTATTTGTCACTAATTTATTTTTATAATGAATTTAAAATTGCTTTTCACATACTCTTTGGTGAATTTTTTTGCAAAAAAACAAATCATCCTCAAGAATGATTTGTTTTTTAGATATTAGAGTTCTTTTTTATAGTTCTCTACTTCAGTTTTGTTAGCCCAAACAAAGTGGCCAGGTTTAATTTCAACCATTTCAGGTTTTTCAACTGAATAGTCATGTTGATCCGGATCGTAGACTTTAAGTACTTTTTTACGTTCTAAGATTGGATCTGGAATTGGAACAGCTGATAATAACGATTTGGTATAAGGATGAATTGGATTGTTAAAGAGCTCTTCTGTTTCAGCAACTTCAACAATAACACCTTTATAGATAACTGCGATACGATCCGAAATGAAGCGTACCACTGACAAATCGTGAGCGATGAATAGATAGGTTAACCCCAACTCTTTTTGGAATTTCTTTAGAAGGTTTAGGACTTGAGCACGAACGGATACATCCAAAGCAGAAATTGGTTCATCAGCAATAACGAAATCTGGTTGCATGACTAAAGCGCGCGCTATCCCAATACGTTGACGTTGTCCTCCTGAGAATTCATGCGGATAACGCGTCAAATGTTCGGAAAGCAATCCAACTTCATGAATAATATTTTTAACCTTTTGTATTCTTTCTTCTTCATTTTCAAACAAGTGATAGTTGTACAAGCCCTCAGAAATGATATAGTCAACTGTTGCACGCTCGTTTAAGCTCGCAGCAGGATCCTGGAATATCATTTGAATCTTACGAATAATTTCCGAAGATTCTTTTCTAGACTTCTTCCCATTAATCTGCTTTCCATCAAAGAAGATTTCACCTTTACTCGTCTCATTCAAACCAATGATTGCGCGACCGATTGTAGTTTTCCCTGAGCCGGATTCACCTACGAGTGAGAAAGTTTCTCCTCTATTAATAAAGAAATTTGCATTTTTAACAGCTACAAATTTCTTCTTCCCTTCACCAAAGGAAATCTCCAAATCTTTAACTTCTACTAATTTTTCAGACATTTCCTTCCTCCTAGCCTTCTAAATGAGCAAAGCCCATATTCAAGCGAATTTTATCATGTAAATTTTCAATAATTTCAGGCTTGTGAACCTTTGGTGCATCTTCATGAAGCAACCAAGTTTTAGCCCAATGAGTTTCTGTAACTTGGAATTGTGGTGCTTTTTCTTCGAAATCAATTTGCATAGCGTAATCCGAACGAAGAGCAAAGGCATCACCTTTCAACTCGGTATAAAGAGACGGAGGAGTTCCTGGGATAGAGAAGAGTTCACCATGATCATTGGCCAACTGTGGCAAGCTAGATAACAAGCTCCATGTATAAGGATGGCGTGGATCGTAAAAAATTTCTTCAACCGTCCCGTATTCAACAATCTCACCAGCATACATAACCGCTACTTTATCGGCAATACTAGCAACAACACCCAAGTCATGAGTGATAAATATAGTTGTAAAGCGGTATTCGTTCTGCAATGATTTCAAAAGTTCGATAATTTGTGCTTGAATTGTCACATCCAAAGCTGTTGTTGGCTCATCACAAATTAGAATATCTGGACGACAGGCAAGAGCAATCGCGATAACAATACGTTGGCGCATTCCTCCAGAATATTGGAAAGGATACTCTTCAAACCGACGTTCTGCATCAGGTATTCCAACTTTTTTCATATAGTCGATTGCCATTTCTTTGGCTTCTTTTGCATCTTTGCCTTGGTGTTTGATAATAACTTCAGTAATTTGGCTTCCTATTGTATTGATTGGATCCAAACTAGTCATAGGATCTTGGAAAATCGTAGCGATCTTAGCACCACGAATTTTTTCCCAATCTTTATTTGATTTTAAAGTTGTCAAATCTTGACCACGATAGTTAATAACACCTTGCGCAACGCGCCCATTATCTTCCAACATCCCAGTGAATGTTTTAGTCAACACAGACTTACCTGATCCAGATTCTCCTACCAAAGCTAATACTTCCCCTTCAACCAAATCAAGGGAAACACCACGAATAGCTGTCAGGACTTTATCACGAACGTCAAATTCCACGACAATATCGCGAGCAGTCAATATTACATTTTTATTTTGTATCATATTTACTCCTATCTATGTGTACGTGGATCACTAGCATCCGCTAAATTTTGTCCGACGATGAAAAGGGACAAGGATACCAAAATCAAGGTTGTCAATGGAATCCAGAAAAGGTAAGCATTAGTTGTAACGTTTTGTGAATAGTCAGAAATCAAACGCCCTAAACTTGGCACAGTGACTGGAAGCCCCAAACCAAAGAAAGAAAGGAAGGCTTCATAAGAGATAAAGCTTGGCAGCATTTGAGAGCTAGTCGTCATGATAACAGATACCAATTGTGGCATAATGTTTCGAGCAACAATTTTAAAAGTAGACGTTCCCAAAGTACGGCTGGCAAGGTTGTACTCTAAATCACGGTACCGCATGATTTGTACACGAATTAAGTAAGCAATCGAAATCCATGAAGTAATTGTCATGGCAAAGATTAGATTCCAGAATCCGGCCCCGATTGAATAAGTCAAAACAATAACGATCAACAATTGCGGAATATTTGAGATAACGTTATAGACTTCCATCATAACACGGTCAACTGATTTGGAAATCCCCCAAATACCACCAACAACAATCCCAATGATCAAGTTAATGGCTGTCGCAATAACGGAAATCAAGATAGAATTACGAGCACCAAACCACACTCCATCAAAGAGAGATTTACCATTGCTATCTGTACCAAACCAATATTTTCCATTTGGCGCAATATAACGAGCACTAAAATCATTAACTTTACTTACATCGTTATAATCAAAATCAGACAACATCGGGTAAATAAAACTCATTAAAATAATGGTTAGCAAAATCGCCAACATAATAATGGTAGATTTCTTCTTCAGAAATTGGCGAATAACAGATCTCCAATACGAATAAGCTGGAGCATCAATTGCTTCAGAGGCAAAATCATCGCGTTTGACAAATTGGAATTTATTTTTATCAATAGAAGCCATTATTTACCTCCTTTTGTTGTTAATTTAATACGTGGGTCAAGCATTGTCATCAAAATATCACCTAAGAGTAAGGCAAAGACTGATAAACCAGTGAAAATGAAGACCAAGCCGACTACCATAGAATTATTTGAAGCTTTAACTGAGTCGATCAACATTTTACCCATACCAGGGAAAGCGAAGACAGTCTCTGTCAAGGTTGCCCCTTGAATAACTCCAATAACAGCCCCTGGAATTCCTGATACCAATGGAACCATGGCATTTTTAAAAATGTGTTTATTTGAAATTTCTTTTTCAGATAATCCTTTAGCACGAGCAAAACGTACAAAGTCTTGGGATTGCAAGTCAATCATATAACGGCGAATCCAGATAGCTGTGCTTGGCGCACCCAAAAGTCCCAGAATTACTGCCGGAAGAACATATGAACGCCAGTCTCCTGCACCAAGAACTGGGAAAGAATCTGGAAGACCAACCGAAGAACCACCTAAGCGAATAATATAAACCAAGGCAATTGTTGGCAGGGCCAAAAGGAAGGTCAAGAGACCCGTTAATGAACTATCAATCCAAGTGTTTTTGAAGCGAGCCATGTAAGACCCTAATGGGACAGCAATCAGATAAGAGATCGCAATACCAATCAAACCAATAATCGCTGAGCTAACAAGCATGGATGGATATTGATAGTTGCTCTCTGTAGCTGTATATGGATCGTCTTTTCCATAGTTTGCAATATCTCGCGAATCAGCTTTACTTGGTGACTTGTAAGTTCGTGAATAGATATTAACTGATGAAATTTTCTTTCCTGTAGGGAATTGAACTTCAGATGATTTAGTTTGTCCTTGTCCTTGTGAAATAACCTGTAACACAGGAATATTTGCATAAGTTGGGTAAGAATTTCCTAAGTTCAAGGTCACAAAATTTTGATGAACAAACGGGAATTGAGCATTAAAGTATAGTAAATATTTATGCTTAGTCCCTGATCCAACTACAGACCAACCAATAGCAGGGTCGTTTTCAATACGAATATAACGTTTAAGTTTTGGATTTGTTTCATCTTTGACAAAACCAGTATGGTCAAATTGAATCAAATTCCCGTAGAAGCCAAGAACACGTTCTAGAACTGGCACCTCACGAACAGCATAAAATTGCTTGCTTTCTTCAAATTGGTGAAGCTTCCAGCCATTACCTAATTTTTTGATATAAGCTTCGTAGATTTTTTTGTTTGCATCAGTTCCTTCAACAGTTACAGAGCTATCTTCCTTGCTAGCTTTCTCCTGTAACTCTTTCGTATCATAATAATCCACATAGCCCATACGTTCATAGATTGTGTTCTCGTAATTAGCTTTTTTATCTTTTGTGGTTGCTATCTTGTTATAGTTAGGATCCTGTTTAAAAATCAATTTTCTTGGCACCATTGTATAAATAATGGTATAGGTCAAAGCCGTTACTAAGAAAATCGACACCAGGGAGCGTAAGATACGCATAAATATATATTTCTTCATTTATCGTTTCCTTTAAAATCCCAAAAGAACTTTCTCTCCTTTTAGAGAAAGTTCTAATGATTGGTTATTTCACGTGTTTTTCTAACTCTTCTTGTGCTTTTTTATTAGATTCTGCACGTTCTTTATTCCATTTTTCTTGAGCTTTCTGATATTCTTTGGCTGTGACAGCTTTATCTTGTAATTTCAGATATTTGTAACTTGCCATGTCACGACCTTTAGCACCAGACCAAGCAAAAGGAGCTGTAAATGGTACAATCTTAGTTAAAACTGGACGTCCAGTTCTACTTGTTGTTGGTATCAACAAGGCGCTATCTGTTAGCCATGCTTGAGCAGCTGCATATTTTTCATAGCGTTTATTTACATCTGTCTTTTCAGCGGCAGCTTCATCAACTAGCTTAGCATACTCCTTCAAACCAACTTGGTCTGCAGCTGCATTTTCTTTACCATCAAAGCCTAAGAATGTCTTGGTATTTTCACCGCCAGGCTTGATAATTTCAAGATAAGTTGATGGATCTTGATAGTCAGGAGACCAACCAACATTATCAGAAATATCCCAGTCTTCTTCAGCAGCTGAAGCAGCATAATATGTGATGTTCAAAACATCATCAGTCTTCATTTGATGAATGTCAACAACCACATTGTCTGTCCCAAGCGAGCTCTCAATTGATTGTTTCAAAGATTGAACACGCTGAACTTTAGCACTAGCAGTTTGGTCTACTGGCATATCCAAATGAATAGGGAATTCTACACCTTCTTCTTGGAGAGCTTTTTTAGCTTTCGCAAATTCAGCTTTAGCTTTTTCTTTATTGTAAAGACCATCTTGAGCATCGTCGAAGTTTACATCTTTCCACTCATCTCCATAGCTAGCCACTTTTTCTTTCACAAGTTCACCGAAGCTCTTACCATCTGCCTGAACAAAAGTAGGTGGAATGTAGAGATTGCGGAGCATTTTCGTAGCCCCTTCTTTACCATTAACTTGTGAAGCATAAGCAGTTCTGTCGAATGCAAAACTCAAGGCTTGACGGAAATCTTTGTTCATCAAAGCTTTCTTTGTTGATGCTTTTTGTGCATCACTTGACTTAGCTGTGTGATTGTATGTTTGACGATCAATGTTCACCCCAACTAAAAAGCTTGAAGAATCTTGAGGAGTATAAACGATATTATCTTTGAATTCTTTTTCTACTTTGGAGAAGGTAGCACTTGTAGGAGCCAGTCTAGCCGCACTGAGAGCACCTTTAGCAAATTGCTCAGCTGGTTTACCTTGATCTTGCCCGTCAAAGTACGTTAATTTAACATCGCTCACATGGACATTATCTTTATCCCAATAATTTGGATTTTTAGCAAATTCAATAGATGATTTAGATGTGATAGATTTAAGTAGGAATGGCCCGTTGTATAGAAGACTAGTTGGGTCAGCAGCTTGAGCAAACTTGTCACCTTTAGACTTCAAGAACTCTTCATTGACTGGATAAAGGATACCCATCGTTGTTTTAGAGTTCCAAAAACTTTCTGGCTCATTTAAAGTATATTGAACTGTGCGGTCATCAACTGCTTTAACACCAACTGATGAGAAATCCTTTGTTTTACCATTAACGTAGTCATCCAAGCCCTTGATAGAACTTTGAACAAGATAAAGAGTTTCAGACTTGTTGTCAGCAGCGTACTTTAGACCTGCCACAAAGTCTTGGGCCTTGACATCAGCATATTCTTCACCATCAGAAGTATACCATTTAGCATCCTTACGAAGTTTATAAGTATAAGTCAAGCCATCCTTAGACACTGTCCAATCTTCAGCCATCGATGGAACCAAGTTTCCATAGTTGTCATTTTCCAAAAGACCATCAATCAAGTTAGCTGTAAGGTCAGTTGTTGCTGCTTTACTAGAGATCAAATAATTCAAGTTTTCTGGATCAACTTCGTAGATATAGTTAAAAGCTTGATCTGCGCCAGAGCTTGATGAGTTTGATGTAGAATTTGAGCACGCTGCAAGAACGCCAGTAGCCAAGAGAGCAACTCCCGCAAGTGTAAGGATTTTACCTTTCTTCATCTATGTTCTCCATTTCAATTTCAAATTTAGTTTTGTCTAAGATTATATCACATAATAATTTAAATGTAAACCAGAATTGTCAGAATATTTTGTGATATTGACCTAGACAGCCCACAAATACAATGGCTCCTATAGGATATTCAACTTGTGAAATATTGGCGATTTCAAAAAAACGGGTCTTATTATCCTTTTTTCGTTCTTAAAAAACAACTATCCTTCTTCTAACTTAATTACTAAAACACCCCTATCTCTCATTGAGATAGGGGGAATTATGAATTATTTTATATGCTTCTCAAGTTCTTCTTGAGCTTTTTTGTTAGATTCTTCTTTTTCTTTAATCCATTTCTTCTCAGCTTCTTGATACTCTTTCTTCGTTACTGGTTTATCTTGAAGCTTAATGTATTTGTAGAGGAAGGCACCATCTGATTTGTTACCTGTCCAACCAAAAGCAGCAGTGAATGGCACAACCCTAGTTACACCAGCTCCTCCACCATTTGAAGTGCTTGGAATCAAGATCGAACTATCTGTCAACCAAGCTTGAGCAGCTGCATATTTTTCATAGCGTTTTGTTGTATCTGTCTTTTCAGCAGCAGCTTCATCCAACAATTTTCCAAATTCATCCATGCCGATTTGTTTAGCAGCAGCATTTCCACTACCAGCTTCAAATCCAAGGAAAGACTTCGTGTTATCACCTGTTTCTGGGTGTAGAATCTCTAAGTAGGATGACGGATCTTGGAAGTCAGGAGTCCAGCCAAGTTGGTCTGTGATATCCCAATCCAAAGCAGCTGCATTTGGAGCGTAGTAAGTTATATTATTAACATCTTCTTGGGATAACATTTGAATATCAACCACAACATTGTCTGTTCCTAAACTCTTTTCAATAGACTGTTTCAAAGATTGAGCCCGTTTTACAATAAGAGTATTGGTCTGGATTGTTGGTATGTCCAGATGAATTGGGAATTCCACGCCTTCTGCTTGAAGGGCTTCTTTTGCTTTGGCGAATTCCGCTTTGGCTTTCTCTGGATTGTAGAGACCGTTAGTCGCATCTGAGAAATCAACATCTTTCCACTCATCGCCGTATTTGACAACATCTTCTTTTACGACATCTCCAAAATTCTTGTCACCAACTTGAACAAATGTTGGTGGGACATAGAGGTTACGAATAGATTTAAGGGCTCCTTCTTCACCGTTCACTTGGTCAGAATAGGCCTTACGGTCATAAGCAAAGTTCAAAGCCTGACGGAAGTCTTTGTTTAAGATAGCTTTTTTGGTAGATGTTTTTTGTGCATCTGTCGTTTTAGAAGTATGATTATAACTTTGGCGATCAATGTTTGTGAAAACAGTGAAAGTAGATGAACCTTGAGGACTAAAGATGATATTGTCTTTATATTCTTTCTCTACAGACGCATAGTTTGAACTACGAGGATAAACACGTGCCTTACTATAAGAGCCGTCTTTAAAGCCACGAATTAAGGATTCTTGGTCTTGCCCATCATAGAAAGCTAATTTAACATTGTCTACATGAACATTGTCTTTATCCCAATAGTTCTGATTTTTCGCAAACTCGATAGAGGACTTCGAAGTTATACCTTTCAACAAGAAAGGACCATTATAAAGGATACTTGTCGGGTCAGTAGCTTGACCGAATTTGTCTCCTTTAGATTTCAAGAACTCTTCATTAACAGGGAATAGGACACCCATTGTTAATTTAGAATTCCAGAAGCTTTCTGGGTGTTCCAAAGTGAACTGCAAGGTATGATCATCGACAGCTTTAATCCCTACTGTTGAGAAGTCCTTTGTTTCCCCTTTGATATAGGCATCCAATCCTTTGATGGAATTTTCCACCATATAAAGAGCTTCTGATTTTTTATCTACAGCATGTTTCAAACCTGTCACAAAATCCTTAGCAGTTACATCTGCATATTCTTCGCCATCGGATGTATACCATTTAACTCCCTTACGCAATTTGTAAGTGTAAGTCAGGCCGTCCTTAGATACACTCCAGTCTTCTGCAAGTGATGGAACAAGATTACCATATTGGTCATTTTCAAGCAAACCATCAATGACATTAGATGTGATTTCATGGGTAGAGGTCTTACTTGATAAGGTATAGTCCAAAGTTTCTGGGTCTGTTTGATAAACATAAGTAAAATTAGTATTTGTGTTTGATGATCCAGACTTAGAACTAGAGCAGGCAGCTAAGACACCAGCAGCAAGTATGGTTACACCAGCCATGGCTAAAACATTGCGTTTCTTCATAATTTTCTCCTATTTAGGTTAGATTTATCTTAGATTATAACACTTCTCAAATAGAAATGAAAACCTTTTTATCAAAAAAAAATCTATATTGTTATAATTATTTTTTATAGATGGTTATAGCATATTGGAGGTTGTCTGTAAAATCAGCCAAAAGAGCTGATCAAACTAAGCAAAGCCAACACTTAAGACCTGATAATCTCAAGCTTACAAAAAACGAGAAAGCTATTTCGCCTCCTCGTTAGAGTTGTTTTTATTTTACATGTTTTTCTAACTCTTTTTGAGCTTTTTCATTAGATGATTCTTTTTCTTTCATCCAAGTTTTAAATGCCTTCTCATAATCCTTAGAAGTCAAGACATCGTCTTGAAGTTGCATGTATTTATAATTTGTAGCTGTCCCCTTACTTCCAATCCAAGAGTAGGCTCTAGTAAATGGAACTGATTTTTGAACCAGCGGATTAGCACCGTTTGAGATACTTGGAAGGGTCAAACCACTATCTGTCAACCATGCTTGAGAATTTGCATATTTTTCATAACGCACACTCGTATCAGACGTTTCCTTATTTGCATCATCATTCAGAGCTTTATAATCATTTAATCCTAGAGCTGACACAACATCTTGATTTTGACCCGGTTCAATTCCAATCGCTTGCAATAATCCACCATTTGTAGGATCAAAAACATCTAAATATGTAGAAGGATCTTGATAATCAGGAGTCCAACCACTGGTTGAAAGATCATAATCTTTTTGAGCAGCCGAGTTGGCGAAATAACCCGTATTATTAAAGTCATCTTCAGACATTTGCTGAAGATCAACTACTACATTATCTTTTCCTAGAGCTGACTCAACAGACTGTTTAAAGGAACTAGCTTGTTGAATTCCAGCCTTATCAGACTGACTCACTGGCAAATCTAGATGAATTGGGAAATTCACACCTTGAGCCTGCAGCGCTTCTTTAGCTTTTGCAAACTCTGTTTTAGCTTTTTCAGCATTATATAGACCGTCTTGGGCATCCTCTAACTTGACATCAGACCACTCTTGGCCGTAGCTCGCTAGTTTTTCTTTCACGACATCTCCAAAATTCCGATCCTTGATCTGTACAAATGTCGGCGGCACTGCAAGATTGCGCAAGATCATTGATGCTCCGTCTTCGCCATTCGTTTGAGCTGCGTAAGCTTTTCTATCAAAGGCAAAACCGATTGCCTGACGGAAGTCTTTGTTTAAAATAGCAGCCTTGGTATCTGATTTTTGCTTGTCATCTTTCTTAGAAGTATGATTATAAGACTGACGATTTACATTAAAGACATAGAAAAATGAAGTTCCACCTTGTTGAGAATAAGTAATATTATCCGCATATTTCTTTTTAACAGAAGCATAGTTCGAACTATTTGGGAATACACGAGCCAGGGTATAGGCACCATCGCTAAAATTACGAACTAAGGATTCTTGATCAGATCCATCATAATAAGATAGTTTTACATCTTCAATCGGAACATTTTCTTTATCCCAATATTTTTCGTTTTTCTTATATTCAATAGAAGATTTTGCCGTTAAAGACTTCAAAATATAAGGACCATTGTACAAAATACTAGACGGTTTAGCTGAGCCAAAACTATTTCCTTGGGAAGCTAAGAAATCAGCATTTATCGGGAATAAGATACCACTAGTCGTCTTCGAATTCCAGTAACTTTCTGGCTTATTCAAAGTATACTGCACTGTATAATCATCCAGTGCTTTTACACCTACAGTAGAAAAGTCTTTAGTTTCCCCTTTGATATAGGCATCCAATCCTTTGATAGAATTTTGAACAAGGTAAAGAGCTTCAGATTTGCCATCGGCTGCGTGCTTCAATCCTGTCACAAAATCTTGAGCTTTTACCTCAGCATACTCTTCGCCATCTGAGGTATACCACTTAGCATCTTTTCGAAGCTTGTAAGTATAGGTCAAACCATCCTTAGATACGGTCCAATCTTCAGCAAGAGACGGAATCAAATTCCCATACTTATCATTTTCAAGCAAACCATCAATCAGATTTCCAGTCACATCTGAAGTGGTAGCACGATTAGCAACTACATAGTCCAAAGAATCTGGATCATTACTATATACATAAGAATACACCTTTGTATTAGATGCTGTTGAACTACAAGCAGCTAAAATCACAGAAGATAAAACTGCAAGTCCAACTCCAACAAATCTTTTTTTCTTATTCATGAAATACTCCTTTCAAAATAAGAGATATTCAAATCATCCATGAGAGGTTTTCTCTGAAATATCACTCTAGTTTTTTACCATTTTGTCCATTATACCCTATTTCCCTGAAAAAATAAATCGTTTTAAGTAAAAATTGACCATTTTTTCATTTTTTATGTCAGAAAACATTACATATGAGCAAAAAAACTCTACATCACAAAGATGTAGAGCCTTAGGTCTATTTAACATGATCAGCCAATTCTTCTTGAGCTTTGGCATTTGATTTTTCTTTTTCTTTCTTCCATTTTTTCTCAGCGGCTTTGTAGTCTTTCGCCGTTACAATGTCATTTTGAACTTCTCTGTACTTAAAGACGTAAACATCACCTTTGATACCAACCAGAGAGTAAGGTTTTGTGAACGGAACTGCCTTCATAACAAGCGGACTACCACCGTTTGATTGAATCGGAATGACCAAAGAGCTATCTGTTAACCAAGCTTGAGCTGCTGCATATTTTGTATAGCGAGCAGTTGTATCTTGTTTTTCAGAATCTGCATCTTCATTTAATTTCTTAAATTCGTTCAAGCCCAGTTTGTCTGCTAAATCAGCATTTTGTCCTTTTTCCAAACCGATATTTTGGAGCATATCTCCTTTATCTGGATCAAAAATATTCAAATAAGTTGATGGATCTTGGAAGTCAGGACCCCAACCAGCAATGTTGATATCGTAGTCTTTTTGAGCCGCAGTCTCCGCAAAGTACGTTACATTATTTTTATTTTCTGTAGACATTTGCTGTACATCAATAACAACATTATCTTTACCAAGGGCTTCTTCAACTGATTGTTTAAATGAATTAGCCTGCTGTACCAAGAGGTTGTTTGTTTGTTCAACAGGAAGATCTAAGTGAATTGGGAATTCAACACCTTGTGCTTGGAGAGCTTCTTTTGCTTTGGCAAATTCTGCCTTAGCTTTCTCAACATTAAAGAGTCCATCCTGAGCATCGTCCAACTTAACACCCTTCCACTCATCACCATAGCTCACCAAATCTTTTTCAACTATGTCTCCGAAGTTCTTTTCACCAATCTGAACGAATGTTGGCGGTACTAAGCTATTTCTAAGTGAGCTAGTTGCTCCCTCTTGACCGTTTTGCTGTGCTCCATAAACTGTCCGATTGAAAGCAAAGTTGATAGCCTGACGGAAATCTTTATTTAAGAGAGCAGCTGTTGTAGATGTCTTTTGAGCATCTGTTGTCTTGGCTGTAAAATTGTAGGCTTTACGGTTGTAGTTAAAGGCATAGAAGAATGTCGTTGCATCTTGAGGAGAGTATACAATATTATCTTTGTATTGTTTTTGTACTGAAGCATAACTTGAACTATTTGGATACAAACGAGCTTGTGTGTATGTACCATCTTTAAAGTTACGAACAAGCGCTTCTTGATCAGAACCATCAAAGTAAGTCAACTTGACGTCTGAAATCTTCACATTGTTCTTATCCCAATAGTTGTCATTTTTTGTATATTCAATAGATGATTTAGATGTGAAGGACTTCAGGAAATATGGACCGTTATAGAGAATTCCTGAAGGTTTTACAGTACCGAAATCTTTACCAGATGATTTTAAAAATTCTTCGTTAATTGGGAAAAGAATACCCATTGTGGTTTTAGAATTCCAATAACTCTCTGGCTGATTGAGCGTATATTGTACTGTATAATCGTCAATCGCCTTAACTCCAACTGTTGAGAAATCCTTACTTTCACCTTTTACATAAGCATCCAAACCTTTGATAGAGTTTTGAACAATTGGAAGCGCATCTGAATTGCTGTCTGCTGCGTGCTTCAAACCAGTAACAAAGTCTTGCGCTTTGACTTCTGCATATTCTTCACCCTCAGAAGTATACCATTTAGCACCCTTCCGAAGCTTATATGTATAAGTCAAACCATCTTTCGATACTGTCCAATCTTCTGCCAGAGATGGCACAAGATTTCCGTATTTATCATTTTCTAATAGTCCATCCACTAAGTTTGCAATAACATCAGACGTAGTTGAACGATTAGTATTTGTATAATCCAAGGTATCTGGGTCTGTTAAATAGACATAAGAATAAGTCTTTGAAGCCCCTGAGTTAGAATTTCCACATGCTGCTAAGGTAAAAACAGAAGCAAGCGTAAGCCCTAAAACAGCTAATTTTTTCACTGGTTTCATTGTCGCATCTCCTTTTAATGTTATTTGTATTATTATACTCTATTATTTTATAAAAACAAGTATTTTTTAAAAAAATTTTAAGCATTATATTGTTTTTTGTTCTACGAACGCCTACACATTCACTTTTGTTCGTCTTTTTGTTTAAAATAAAAATAATGTAAAATGATCATTAAAAAAACGTTCATATTCACAAAGTATATTTATTCATAATACTTTTTTCAAAGAAGGCAAACCTCTACAACAGCCATTTTTATGGTACAATAAGATTAACCCTACTCAAAGGAAGAGATATGAAAAAATTTATAGTACTTTTATTTACTTGTTTATTTTGCAGCTTCTGTACTCTTGTTTCCGCAGATGACTTTGATGTTGCCGCCAAAAATGCTATCGCTTTTGACGTAAATACTGGAAAAATTCTCTATGAAAAAGAGGCTACTACCCCTGTACCAATAGGGAGTCTGACCAAACTGCTATCAGCCTATCTGGTCTATGATGCCATAAAAGCTGAGAAAATTACTATGGACAGCCAGGTTGAAATTTCCGAATATGCTCTAAAGCTGACAACTAATTACGACATCAGCAACCTCCCTCTAGACAAAGGAAGCTACTCTGTCGAAGAATTATTAGAAGCGTCTCTTATCGCCAATGCTAACAGCGCTACTATCGCCCTAGCTGAAAAAATTGCTGGAAGCGAAAAAAAGTTTGTCGATCTTATGAAAGCCAAACTAAAAGAATGGGGAATTTCTGACGCAAAAATTGTCAATTCAACTGGTTTAAACAACTCTCATCTTGGAGATAATATCTATCCCAATTCCAAAAAAGATGAAGAAAATCAGCTAAGCGCCTATGATATGGCCCTTATATCTTATCATCTCATTAAAGATTATCCGCAAGTTTTAAATATTACCGAAATGACTAGCTTCAACTTTGACGGATTAGAAGTCAATAGTTCGAATTATATGTTAAAAGACATGCCTTCTTATCGTAAGGGAGTGGATGGATTAAAGACAGGAATCTCCGACCAAGGTGGCCTCTCCTTCATCGCTTCTGCCAACGAAAGAGATATGAGACTCATTACAGTCGTCTTAAATGTCGAAAATGCTGAAGAAGATTTAAAAGCTCTTTTCCTAGCCACTGCCAGCATCATGGACTATATCGCTAACAACTTCGTAGTGACTACACTAGCCGAAAAGGGAACCCCTTATGAAGACAGTCACATTTCAATCATTAACGGAAGCGAAGATCAAATCAAGGTTGTTGCATCAAATGATTTGAATATTATCCAGAGAATCGGGAGTGACTCAGAACCAAAAGTCACTTTCAAAAAAAATAAACAGGAGTTCAAAGCTCCTCTCGCTGCTCATACACCAATAGGAACTTTAAGCTACAAAGACACTGATTTAATTGGAAAGGGCTACTTAAAAGAACAACCCAGCATTACAATGGAAACGGAAAAGGAAGTTGCGCAAGGCTTTTTCTTGAAAGTCTGGTGGAATAACTTTGTAGAATATGTTAATAAAAAATTATAGAAACATCAGGAAGGAAAACTTCCTGATGTTTTTTTGAATAAAAAAATCAATTGAAGCGATGTTTTCACTTCTTATTTTATTCTAAACTGCAACTTAAACATCACCAAATCTTAAAGGAAACAAAGTATCTACTAGAACTTCTTCTGGCTCAATCCACCTCAAGACAGAGCCCGCAGAAATACATGAACAACTTCTATTAGCTTAATTGTTCATTCCCACCCTGCTGATTTTTTGAAGCACACACTTCATCCACACTAAAAAAGACTGAGATAGTTTTATCTCAGTCTAGCTTTGTCTTATCTAAAAGATTCTTTTACAAAAGGACCTTAATAGTCTTCTAAACCTAAGTTTGGAAACAAAGGAAATCATCTTTATTTTTAAAATAATTTACTTTTGTTCCACAGCTTTTATCCAACTGATCCTTCCATTTCGTAGCTGATCAAGCGATTCAGCTCAACAGCATATTCCATAGGCAGTTCTTTAGTGAATGGCTCAACAAAGCCCATGACAATCATTTCGGTGGCTTCAGATTCGGACAAGCCACGGCTCATGAGATAGTAGAGCTGCTCTTCTGAAATCTTAGAAACCTTGGCCTCATGCTCCAGAGCCACCTGAGAATTGTGAATTTCATTAAAGGGAATAGTATCTGATGCCGAAAGGTCATCCATGATAATCGTATCACACTCGATATGACTGACAGATTTCTTGGAATTTTTAGCAAAGGTTACTTGACCACGATAATCCACTTTACCTCCGCCTTTAGCAATAGACTTAGACACGATAGAGGAGCTGGTATGCGGAGCATTGTGAATCATCTTAGCCCCTGTATCTTGGTGCTGATTGGTATTGGCAAAGGCAATAGACAACATTGTTCCGCGCGCTCCAGGTCCGTCCAGATAGACAGACGGATATTTCATAGTTGTTTTCGCACCGAGGTTCCCATCAATCCACTCAACCGTCGCATCTTTCATAGCCCGCGCCCGCTTGGTCACGAGGTTGTAGACATTATCCGACCAGTTTTGAATAGTTGTGTAGCGCATGTAGGCACCATCAAGGGCAAAAATTTCAACAATAGCCGCATGGAGACTATTACTAGAGTATGTCGGAGCTGTACACCCTTCAACATAATGAACACTAGCACCCTCATCGACGATGATCAAAGTTCGCTCAAACTGACCAGAATTTTCATTGTTAATTCGGAAGTAGGTTTGTAGCGGAATATCCACTTTGACACCTTTTGGAACATAGATGAAGGTACCACCAGACCAGACAGCAGAATTGAGGGCTGCCAACTTATTGTCTGTCGGAGGGACCAGCTTAGCAAAATATTGCTTGAAGAGTTCTGGATATTCCTTGAGAGCTGAGTCGGTATCTGTAAAGACTATTCCTAACTTTTGGAACTCTTCCTTCATATTATGGTAAACCACTTCAGACTCATACTGGGCTGCCGCACCAGCCAGGTAGGCTCTCTCCGCTTCTGGGATCCCAATCTTCTCAAAGGTTTCCTTGATCTTCTCAGGCACTTCATCCCAGCTTCTAGCTGGCTTATCAGATGCCTTTTGGTAATAAATCAAGTCATCAAAATTAATTTCTGACAAATCCGGACCCCAAGTCTGCATCGGCATCTTCTTGAAAGCCTCGTAGGATTTGAGGCGGAAATCCAGCATCCATTCTGGTTCATCCTTGGCTGCAGAAAGCTCACGAATGACCGCTTCATTCAGCCCTTTTCCTGTTGAGAGGACAGGTTCGACATCATCATGGAAACCAAACTTGTACTCACCAAGATCAATCGGTTTTGGTTCTACTCTTTCTTCTGACATATTTTCCTTTCACATTCTTACTTTTTATCTTCTTCAATTGCTCGCTTGAGGGCATTCCAACCCAAGGTCGCACACTTAATCCGCTGCGGGAATTTGGCAACACCAGCTAAAAAGGCTCCATCACCCAATTCTTTCTGGCGACTGTCTTCCTGGCCCTGAACCATATGCGAGAAAACCTCTGCTAATTCCAGCGCCTGCTCTTTTGTCTTGCCCAGCACCGCATCCGTCATCATGCTGGCCGAAGCCGTTGAGATGGTACAGCCAGAATTCACAAAGGCAATATCTTCAATCTGATTTTCAGCATTAAACTTCACAGACAAGCTGATAACATCACCACAGGTTGGATTATTGAGGACTACCTGCTCTGCATCTTCCAGCTTACCATGATGATGGGGGTGAGCCGAGTGGTCCGTCACAACCGCCTTGTAAAGACTGTCTAACTTAGAAAGCGCCATTGAAAAACTCCTTTGTCTTTTCTAAAGCATCTACCAGCTTGTCACAATCTGCATAGGTATTGTAGATATAAAAGCTAGCCCGCACAGTCGCTGGCACCTGCAGATAGGTGAGTAGGGGCTGGGCACAATGGTGACCCGCCCGAACAGCCACTCCCTCATAGTCCAGAGCCGTTGCGACATCATGCGGATGGAGACCATCCAGGTTAAAGGCAATCACGCCTGAGCGCTGGGCCAAATCTTGAGAACCATAAATGGTCAAACCTTCCACTGCCTGCAGCTTAGGAAATACGTAGGCAATCAGGTCCTGCTCATGCTGGGCAATGGCATCCATACCCAAGTCTTCCAAATAATCAATAGCCGCCGCAAGACCGATTGCTCCTGCCATATTTGGAGTGCCGGCCTCAAACTTCCAAGGAAGCTCCTTCCATGTTGCTTCTTGCTCATAGACGAAATCAATCATTTCGCCGCCGAACTCAACTGGCGACATCTGCTCTAGCAATTCTTCCTTGCCATAGAGAACGCCGATACCCGTCGGACCTGCCATCTTATGCCCTGAAAAGGCGAAAAAGTCCGCATCCAAATCCTGCACATCAATCTTCATGTGCGGAATGGATTGAGCCCCATCTACCACCAAAAGCGCTCCTTGCTGATGAACCAACTGGGCAATCTCCTTGATGGGATTGATAACCCCAAGGACGTTAGAAGCATGAGCCAGAGAGACAAACTTTGTCCGCTCATTGAGCTTGGCACGGAAATCATCCATATCCAGCGCACCATCCTTGAGATAGACATAGACCAACTTGGCTCCGGTCTTCCTACAAGCTTCCTGCCAGGGAATGACATTGGAATGGTGCTCCATGATAGAAATCATCACTTCATCACCAGGCTGCAGCCTTTCAGCCGCAAACTGAGCCACCCAGTTAAGCCCCGTCGTGGTTCCTCTTGTAAAGAGGACTTCTCTGCTAGAAGCTGCATTGATAAAAGAACGAACTCTTTCCCTGGCCGCTTCATAAGCTGCCGTCGCCCGCTCGGCTAGCGTATGCACACCGCGGTGGACGTTGGCATTGTCTCTAAGATAATAGTCTTCGATAGCTGCTAGCACCCGCGTGGGTTTCTGGGTTGTCGCCGCATTGTCCAAATAAACCAAAGGCTCATCATTGACAATTTGGTCCAAAATGGGAAAATCTTGCTTGATTGCTTCTGCATTAAATCCAGACATAAAGACTCCTATCTACTACACGGGCCAAGGCCCAGCTTTTTATCTTTTTGCGAGAATAATATCGATATTTTCAATCATTTCATCACGAACTTCCTTAACAGGGATTTCCACAATCACTGAGCCTAAGAAACCACGTACGACCAAGCGCTCTGCCGTTGCCTTATCAAGACCCCGACTCATGAGATAGTACATATCTTCTGGATCCACCTGGCCGATAGAAGCTGCGTGACCAGCCGTCACATCATTCTCATCAATCAAGAGAATTGGATTAGCATCTGATCGTGCTTGGTCAGACAGCATGAGAACCCGGCTTTCCTGCTGGGCGTCTGCTCCCTTAGCGCCTTTGATAATATGGCCGATACCATTGAAGGTCAAAGTCCCTTTTTCCAGGATAACCCCGTGCTGCAGGATATTTCCGATAGAGTTGCAGCCATAGTTAGTTACGCGGGTATCAATCCCTTGAACCTGCTTACCACTTGAGAGAGCCACCACCTTCATATCCGCATGACTACCCTTGCCATAGAGGTCACTATCAAAGTCCGCTACGACATTGCCTTCGTTCATAACACCGATAGCCCAGTCAATCATAGCGTCGTTGTCCAGCTTACCACGGCGGCTGATATAGGCTGTGACGTTTTGGCCCAAGCGGTCAATCGCTGAAAACTTAATCTGAGCTCCAGCCTGAGCAATGACTTCTACTGTGATATTAGCTGTCGCTGGAACAGCTCCTTCACCATAAGTCTCCAAGCGTTCCAAGTAGTTAACCTTAGAATGCTTGCCTGCGATAATCAAAATATGCTTGTTAAAAGGAACATCGCTTTCGCTGTCCTGATAAAAAATTCCTTCAATCGGCTGGTCAATCTCAACATTGTCAGGTACATAAAGAACTGCGCCGCTGTTGAAATAAGCCGTATGGTAAGCAGCCAATTTATCCTCGTCATACTTAACCGCAGACATAAAATGCTTCTCTACCAGCTCTGGAATCTCTTCTAAGGCCGTGTGAAAATCTGTAAAAACAACCCCTTGCTCTGCCAAGTCAGCTGGCAATTGCTCAAGGACTGTTTGAGTCCCCATTTGGATAAACTTGAGATTGTCCCCAAGAGACGTGAAATCTGGCACACTGGTCAAAGGCTCGCTGTCAGAAATCCGTCCGTCGCCCAGATTCCAACGATGGAATTTAACCCGCTCAATAATGGGCAAATCCAGTTGATCAATCTTGACAAAAGCCTTCTGACGGAGACTAGCCAACCATTCCGGCTCAGCGTGCAACTGTGAAAATTCTTGAATTAATTCTTTAGTCATGTCATTCTCCTATCTTTTATCAAAGTCAAAAGAGTGTTTGACTAAACTTCTTCCTTGTAGTTGAAGCCCAATTCTTCAGCCAACTTAGCATAACCTTCTTTTTCCAAGCGTACTGCCAATTCAGGACCGCCAGAAAGAACAACCTTACCTTCCATCATAACATGAACTTTATCTGGAGTAATGTAGTTAAGCAGACGTTGGTAGTGGGTAATAATCATAGCACCAAATCCTTCACCGCGCATGGCATTAACCCCTTTAGACACAACCTTAAGAGCATCAATATCCAGACCAGAGTCAATCTCATCCAAGAGCGCAAAAGTTGGCTCTAACATAAGTAACTGTAGGATTTCATTGCGTTTCTTTTCTCCACCAGAGAATCCTTCATTGAGATAGCGCTCAGCCATTTCTTCTTTCATGTTAAGCAACTCCATCTTTTCATCCAGCTTCATGATAAAGTCGCGAACAGAGATTTTCTCTTCGTCTTCTTTGCCAGCATTCATAGCTGCACGGAGAAACTCGGCATTAGTAATACCAGGAATTTCACTAGGATACTGCATCGCAAGGAAGAGCCCCATACGAGCACGCTCGTCTACTTCCAATTCTAAAATGTTAACTCCGTCAAAGAGGATTTCTCCTTGGGTAACTTCGTAATTGGGATTACCCATAATAGCAGCAGAAAGAGTGGATTTACCTGTACCATTTGGTCCCATAATAGCAGCCACTTCTCCTGTTTTCAAGGTAAGGTTAACCCCCTTGAGAATTTCTTTTCCTTCAATTTCAACATGAAGATCTTTGATTTCTAATACAGACATTGTGTCCTTTCCTTTCTTTATCGTATTCCACTCATTAGTATAGCAAAAAAAAGCCCAAAAGGCTTTTATTTTGATTAGAATTGTTCTTATTTATGTTCTTTATTCTTCCAACGTCGACGCACTTCTTCTCTATAAGAAGAGTTTCCAATATACCGCATAATTTTTAAAAGCGGTGTACGGTTTGGTCCTAAAATTTCAATCAATTCTGCAAGCAACTCTACTCCAAAAAGCAAACCAATAACCAGAAGTACACCACCAACTCGACTTGAAATATTGAGCAATAGAGAGATTGTAGCAAAAATCAACGAAATCCCATAAATCACCAAAACCGTTCCTCTATGAGTCAAGCCCAAAGAAAGTAAACGGTGATGCAAGTGGTTGCGGTCAGGTTGATAGAATTTTTGACCTGATAAAGTCCGACGTACAATAGCCAAAAATGTATCCGCAATCGGCACACCCAAAATAATCATAGGCGTCACCACAGCAACAGCCGTTGCATTTTTCAAACCTTGTAAGGACAGAACCGAAATCATAAACCCAATAAAGAGGGCTCCAGTATCTCCACCGTATATAATCGCTGGATGATAGTTATAAGGGAAGAAACCTGCAATCGAAGCTACTAAGACAAAAATTGTCAGGGTTAAGAATAAGTTATGGTCAGGCAGGAAGAAATAAGATACAACTCCCATTGTCAGCAAGGAGATTATTGATACACCGCTAACCAAACCATCTAACCCATCCATAAGATTCACCGCATTTGTAATAGATACAATCCAAATCAAGGTTAAAATAAAGGATAACCAAGGAGGGAAAAAGAGATGAGGACCACCGAAAGGAATTTTAAAGTCATTTAAGCGAAAATCCGTCAAGAGCCAAATCAAAGAAGCAGCAACAACAATTCCAAGTAGCTTAGGTAAAGGAGACAACTCTTTTACATCGTCAATCAGACCTGTTAAGGCTACCACTCCACCTCCTAGGGCAACTGGCCAAATATAATCGAAATAAGTTTCTCCACGAAAAGTCACCTGCACAATAGTTGGCATCATGATTAAACTTGTGATCGAAAAAGCTATAACGACCGCTAGGCCACCTGCACTAGGCATAGGCTTTTTATTAATTCGTCGGGCATTAGGATAGTCAACTGCATCAATTTTAAAGGCCAAAATGCGAACCAGAGGCGTTAACAAGATACCAATAAAAAAGGTGCCCAGCAAGACCATAATAAATTTCAAAGGAAATGTAACCATCAGCAGTTTACCTTTTGAAGATGTTGCACAGCATCTGTTACAATCAACAAGTGACCGTGCTCTTGAAGAAGGGCTCTCGTCGTATCTGTATCCTCAGCATGTTCACGCATTGTTGCCAGAAGCCAAGCAGGATAACGACTCGGACGACCTTCAATATCTACTAGAATAGTCAAATAGTAATGCTGATCCATCTTGTATAGCTCTGATGTATCAACTGGATAGTGGATAGTCTTGGTGAAAGCGATCAGATTTTTCAAGTCAGAAAAACGCAAGATATAATAAATATAGCGATCTTGTTCTTGCCCTTCTTCTGGCTCAGATGCATCTTCCTCTTCTGCTTTTTCCAGCATTTGAACAGCATCTATATCATCACGGCTTTTTTCAAAGATGTTTTTTTCAAGCGTCTTTAGAAATTCATCCGGAGTCATTTGAGACAGTTCGTCCATATCAGGCAAGTCAGCCAAATCTTCAAAATTCAAATTTTTATCTACTTTAGATTTTGTGACAAAAACGTCTAATTTGTCTGGTTTTGGAGTCACCCGAAAACTCAGCATTCCACTATCTAAAAAGCTTTCTGGCATTTCGAGTTCATCTAAAATGGTATAGAAAAATTCCTCCGTCTTTTCCTGAGGAACCAGAAAATCTGCCATCTCCATGCCGTGCTCTTCTAGATCTTCTAATTTAATTGTGATCTTAATTGTTGATTCACTAATTTGCTTCACTTCCATTGTTCTACCTCGTACATACTAGTCCTTCCATTATACTAAATTCCCCTATGTTTTTCAAAGGTTAAAGTCAGTCTTCTTCTTGATTTCAAAAGAAAAGAGCTGGCATCCCAACTCTTTCGGTTTATTTTGCAAACAAAGCCTTAAAAACCCAATAAATAAGCAATAAAGTGCCTAGGCCAATCCGATATTTACCAAACACGGTAAAATCATGTTTTTTAACATAATCTGTCAGGAATCGAATGACATACATACTTACCCCAAAGGCCACAATCATAGCCACCAGCAAGAGAGTCAATTGACCCAAATCAAGACTATTTCCTTTTAGGATAAACTTCAGAACCTTAATACCACTAGCCCCAAACATAACTGGGATTCCTAAGAAAAAGGTAAATTCTGTTACAACAGAACGACTGGTTCCATTTAAAAGACCACCTACGATAGTTGCTCCTGATCTACTGGTCCCTGGAAAGAGCGACAAAACTTGGAAGAAACCTATGTAGAGAGCTGTTTTGTAAGGAAGCTTCTCTATATTCGTCACAGTCGGCTCTACTTCCTGATTACGTCGTTCTATAAGAATGAAGGCAATCCCATAAATAATCAACATAATTGCTACAGAAACAAAATTATGGAAATTCTTTTCAAACCAGTTATCAAGTGGAATTCCTATTATAACTGCTGGCAAGGAAGCCACTACTACTTTAGCCCAGAGTTGCCATGTTTTCTGAACTTGGCGGGGTGTTTTATCCGGTTTAAAAGGATTGAGCTTATCAAAATAAATGAAGACAACAGCTAAGATAGCCCCCAGCTGGATAACCACGTTGAACATTTCCATAAAAGCAGCATTTTGCTTTTGGTAATGAATAAACTCTTGAACCAGAATCAGGTGTCCAGTACTAGAAATGGGCAACCATTCTGTAATCCCTTCGATAATTCCAAAAATAACGGACTTTATAATCTCAATGAAGAACATCTTTTCTCCTAAATTTACTTTTATACTTTAAAAATTATAAAAAACATCGATAAAAAATTCAATTAAAAACTGTGTCACTGGGGAATTTCTAGAAGGAGCCTCCGCCCCCTCCGCCTCCTCCACCAGAGAAGCCACCACCATCAAAACCGCCTGAATCACTTCCACTTGATATGGAGAAAGTACTTGCTGAACTGGCGGTTTGAACATAGGAATTTAGCAGGTCAACACCACCCGCAAAATGAAGACTTTGATCCGTCAAAACAAATCTTTCTAGCTCTTCATTTTCTAGATGAATATCTTGGACTTTCATCACCTTGCTGACTCGTTTTGCATAACCAAAAAGAGTAGCGTAGACCAACAGACGATTCCAAAGGATCACACCCTCAACTTCTGTTTTATCAAATTTAGCAATATCGCGAAGCATATTGGCAAAACTCCGCCACTCCACCACTTCATCAATGTAATCCTCATTCAGGAGATTATCGCTACGTTTGGTCACAAAAGCATTCAAAGGAATTCCAATAATCAAGACCAGCAAAAATCCCAAAGAATATTGCCAAAAGAACTCCCTAAATAGGAAACCAAATCCAATTAAAGAAAACATTAGTAGCAGAAAAACCAAGAGATAGAGCAAGCAACCACGATTCCTCATTTTTTCTTCTTCCTTGTTTAGACTACGAAAATGCGGATGCAAGCCCAGTCTTTGTTCTTCTTCTTTTATATCATTTGATAATTTGCGTAAATCTTTGATAAAACGATATCTTTTATCGCTCCCTTCCTTACGAACCTCAGCCTCGTCGTCCTTATCCTTAACTCCTTTGAGAATTTTTTTGTCAATCTGATAGGCAGAAAACATCGTGTCTGGTTCAACGGAGCTCTTATCACCGAATACCATCTCCACAAAAGTCAACTCAAAACCTGCCATCCCTTCATAATCCACAATCTCTAAGCGATGAGATTGTCCCTCTGTCACATATTTGAGATTTCCTCTATCTACCAGATCAAGTAAGGTCGCCTGAATTAAGTTAGAAAATAATAGGCGCCCCTTTTTGCCTTGCACAGGCCCTACCTTTTCGATATCTACATCATAGATATTTAGAGCTACTAGCATGGGTGGAAGATCTTGTGGAACTTCATAAAGTCGAGCCTGATCTGAAAAGCTTGTTTTTTGACGAGTCACCTTAAAATACCGAATCAAATAGTATATAGAAATCACAAAAATAACTAAGAAAACCACCGGAAGTATCTTGTAAACTAGATTCTGATAAAAGACCGTTTTTCGGACAATGTCCTGCTCCTGTTTTTCAAAACTATCCCGTCTATTTGTAATACCACCGTCATTGGTTAATGATTGACTAAAAAGCGACCGATCCCAGATACCATGAAGTTCAAAATGGTGTTTAGCTCCTAAAGAATCCAAAGTTACTTCAAAACCATTTTCAATTCTCTTTACTTCTGGATCTTTTTTGAAAAAACCAGTATGAGCAACCAAGCGAGCACTAGAATCCGGCTGAGAGGTGACCACAAATGAGACATGATCCATCCCAACCTCCCAGTCAGAAATTGGAATCCAATTTAACTCAGCTACATCCGGATACAGAAAAAGAAGGTTTTTTAATTGCCAAGTAATTTTGATTTTAACTCGGTCCCCACTATTTCCAGAATTATATATCTTGAGCTTTTTCCCGTCTTCAATCGGTACTTCCTCAATACTTTGCGGTTCCTTAGTTTTGCCATTCGTCTCAATTTCTACCACAGGGTTAGATTCTATTTCAAAATTCGAGGGCACCTTTCCCGCCTGCCCTAGGGTAATGTATTGACCGTTGTAGGGATCATCATAGACATAGGTCACTTCTTCGATAAAAGTTGCTGTATTGTCTTGATGGACTTCCAATCTCCCATTGTATTGTTCAATTCGACTGTCAATTTCAGCCGCCTTACCCCTAAAAGGTATCAGTAAAGTCACCAAAAACAAGATGGATATAATGAATAGTAATCTTTTTTTCACGTATATTCTCCATTCTATTCCTTCAACATCATCACTAGCACTTCCCTCGGAAGCATCTTTATATACTGCCAATTCCACTTATCCTCATGCACATTCAGGAATTATTATCGAAAAGAAGCTAGGAGGTCAGCTATCCTACTATTCAATTAGCATCAATTCCTCGGCTTCATTTTCATCTCATTATATCATTTTTTTCTTATAGAGACTTTCTAAGATTGAAAAGAAGGACATTTTCTTGTACAATAGAAAGAACTTACTTTTTAACATGATAGATAGGAGAACCCATGAAAAAGATATTTTTTAGCATCTTATCTTTGATTCTGCTGACTTTTGGCGCCAGCCAGATTGTTCAGGCGGATGAATACCTTCGAATTGGAATGGAGGCTGCCTATGCCCCCTTTAACTGGACCCAAGACGATGATTCAAACGGCGCTGTCAAAATAGATGGCACCAACCAATATGCCAATGGCTACGATGTTCAAGTGGCAAAAAAAATCGCAAAAGAACTTGGGAAAAAGCCCCTCATTGTTAAAACATCTTGGAATGGATTAATTCCCGCTTTGACCTCCGGAAAGATCGATATGATTATTGCAGGTATGAGCCCAACTGAAGAGAGAAAGAAAGAAATTGCCTTCTCTAACAGTTACTATACCAGCGAACCAGTTGTTCTTGTCCAAAAAAATGGAGCGTATGCCCAAGCCAAAACACTGGATGATTTTAAGGGAGCTAAAATCACCTCCCAACAAGGAGTTTACCTCTACAATCTGATTTCGCAACTCAAGGGAGCTAAACAAGAAACTGCAATGGGGGATTTTGCTCAAATGCGCCAAGCCCTCGAATCTGGAGTGATAGATGGCTACATCTCTGAACGTCCAGAAGCTTTGACAGCAGAAGCAGCCAATTCATCCTTTAAGATGATTCAATTCAAAAAAGGCTTCGAGGTTGGAAAAGAAGATGCTTCCATCGCAATTGGGATGCAAAAAGATGATCAACGAATGGCAAAAGTCAATGAAGCGATCTCTAAAATTAGCTCTCAAGACCAAGTGAAGTTAATGGATGAGATGATCAAGAAACAGCCTGTAGAAAAAACACCTGCCAAAGAAAAACAAAACTTTTTAAAAGAAGTCACAAAGATTTGGCAAGAAAATTGGCCTCAATTTCTTAGAGGCGCGGGCTTAACTTTACTCATCTCTATCACAGGAACCATCACAGGTTTATTGATTGGACTTCTCATTGGAGTTTTCCGTACTGCTCCAACATCAAAAAATAAAGCTCTTGCTATTTTACAAAAACTATTTGGCTGGTTCCTAAATGTCTACATTGAAATCTTCCGCGGTACACCGATGATTGTTCAATCCATGGTCATCTACTACGGTTCTGCCCAAGCATTTGGTATTTCAATCGACAGAACAATTGCTGCTATTTTTATCGTTTCCATTAACACCGGTGCGTATATGAGTGAGATCGTACGTGGAGGAATTTTCGCTGTTGATAAAGGACAATTTGAAGCTGCTACTGCTCTTGGCATGACCCACGGACAAACCATGAGAAAAATCGTGTTACCACAAGTCATTCGCAACATTCTACCAGCTACAGGGAATGAATTTGTCATCAATATTAAAGATACTTCCGTACTGAATGTTATTTCTGTAGTAGAGCTCTACTTCTCTGGAAATACCATAGCGACTCAAACCTACAAGTATTTCCAAACCTTCACCATCATCGCCGTTATCTACTTTGTTCTGACATTTACAGTAACCCGAATCCTTCGTTATGTTGAGCATCGTTTTGATACTGATAGCTACACCACCGGAGCCAATCAAATGCAGACGGGAGAATTGAAACCATGACAGAAACAATTTTAGAAATCAAACACTTGAAAAAGTCCTACGGTGAAAATCAAGTCCTAAAAGATATTTCACTCACCGTTCGCAAGGGAGAAGTTATTTCCATTATCGGAAGCTCTGGAAGTGGGAAATCAACCTTCCTTCGCTCTATTAATTTACTTGAAATACCTAGCGCTGGAGAAATCATTTACAAAGGTCAAAATGTCCTTGAACCAAATTATGATTTAACGCACTATCGTGAAAAACTAGGAATGGTTTTCCAATCTTTCAATCTATTTGAAAATCTAAATGTCTTAGAAAATACAATCGTTGCCCAAACAACTGTCCTCAAACGCGAACGATCTGAAGCAGAGAAGATTGCTAAAGAAAATCTCGAAAAAGTAGGCATGGGCGAACAATACTGGAAAGCCAAGCCTAAACAATTGTCAGGTGGTCAAAAGCAGCGTGTCGCTATCGCTCGCGCCCTATCCATGAATCCAGATGCTATTCTCTTTGATGAGCCGACCTCTGCCTTGGACCCTGAAATGGTTGGCGAAGTCTTAAAGATCATGAAAGAATTGGCTCAAGAAGGCCTAACCATGATCGTCGTTACCCATGAAATGGAATTTGCTCGAGATGTCTCGCATCGAGTCATCTTTATGGACAAGGGAGTCATTGCTGAAGAAGCTAAACCTGAAATTATCTTCACTCAGCCAAAGGAAGAACGTACCAGAGAATTCCTTCAACGCTATCTTAAATAATCTAAAAAAATACCTAATAAGTTCTAACTTAACGACCAACTAAAAAACACAGAATGGTAGATATTCATTCTGTGTTTTTATTCATTTTTAAATCAAACTATTTAACTTTCAAATAACTTGCATTTTGAATGTCTAGTTTAAAGACAAAGCCATTCATTTTTAGACTTATTGGATAATTTCTCCAAACTTTTATCTACAAACGAACACGTAACCTTAAAAACAGTTGAAGAAAAATGTTTGTTATTGTGTAAATAAACAAAGGAGTAGGCTATGCCTACTCCTTATTTATCTTCATACTTATCGTGGTTTTTATCATAAAAGTCAATCAAACTAAGAGCTGTTTCAAATGAGATATTTTTAACTTGAGCACGACCTTGAGCTAGAGCAATAATAGACATTTCGCGGGCTGTTGTCTCTTTACTGATACGGTAACCTGTTAATTTTTTTTCACGAACCCAACCTACGACTGCTTCTACTTTTTCAAAACTTGTTTTTGCCATTTCGTTCTCCTATCTAATTATTATCGATATTTAATTCTAAAGCTTTTTAGTTGATTTGTCAATAAGAACAAGATAGTAAACGGAAATTAAATATTTCAGAATATTCTGATAACTTCTATTTAGCTTTTAAAGCAGATAAAATTTGAGTCCGAATACTCTCAACTCCATCAGGATTTGCTGGCAGGAAGATTGTATTATTTCCCTGTTTATCTGCAAAATTATTCAGTGTATCAAGGTATTGGTTGGTCAACAAAATAGACATAATCTGTTCTTCCGTTAACTCTACATTGGCACCCTTCAACTCTTTAATAGAATCTGCTAAACCATCAACAATAGCCTTCCGTTGCTCGGCTATACCAACCCCGTGCAGACGATCTTTTTCAGCCTCAGCCTCAGCAGCAGTAACGATTTTGATCTTGTCCGCTTCAGCCAATTCTTGAGCAGCGACACGCTTTCTTTGAGCAGCATTGATTTCATTCATAGACTGCTTAACTTCTGCATCTGGTTCAACTTTTGTAATCAATGTTTTAACGATGATGTATCCATAAGTAGACATTTCTTCAGCCACTTGTTTTTGAACTTCAAGTGCGATTTCATCTTTCTTTTCAAAGAGCTCATCGAGGGTCAATTTAGGAACAGAAGAACGCAAGGCATCTTCAATATATGACTTAATTTGTGACTCAGGACGCATCAGCTTGTAATAGGCATCTGTAACGTTATTTTCATTTACTCGATACTGTGTCGCAACATTCATCGTAACAAATACATTATCTTGCGTTTTTGTTTCAACGACGATATCACTTTGTAACAAACGTAATTGAACACGCGCTGCAATTTTATCAATTCCAAAAGGAATACGGAAGTTCATACCACTTGAACTTGTCTTTTGGTAGCGACCAAACCGTTCAATAATGGCAACGGATTGTTGTCTAACAACATAAATGGAACTTATTAGCAATAAAATAGCTAAAAAGATGACAACCAATAGAATAACAATTCCCATAATGTGTTTCTCCTTTTTTGATTCAAAGGGTTTTAAACTGTCTTGAAACGGCTTAAACTCTACCTTTTAAATCATGTTTTTATAGAATGTATTATAGCATAAGGCAAAAATGAGAGCAAAGAAAAATCAACAAAAAAGAAAAATATTTTCAAAGTGATTTGGAAACTCTCTTCCTTTTTATAACTAAAGGAAATGGGCATTTTTTCTTCAACAAAAAATCCTGTCAGCTATTCTCTGAACTTACAGGATTAGAGGATTCAACCTATTTACTTTTAGATATATGCCTATGACAAGGTTCAATATCAAAAGGCTATTCATCTGACACCTTCTTTTTTAACCGAGATCTTATAACCAACCTTTCTCTTGCCCGATTCGGACTGCTTCTGTTCGATTTTCAGCATCTAGCTTGGTCAAAATAGCCGACATATAGTTACGAACCGTTCCATTTGACAGGTAGAGTTTTTCAGCAATTTCTTTATTGGACAGGCCAGTCGCCGCAGCTTGCAGGACTAGCCTCTCCTGCTGAGAGAGAGGATTCCTACTGGTCATTAGCACCTCCATCAATTCCGGCGAATATTCCTTTTGCCCATCTAGAACGGTATGGATGGTCTTCATCAAATCCGCAATGCTGCGCTCTTTGAGCACATAGGCATCTACATCCGCCTTAACAGCTCGCTCAAAGTAGCCCGGTCGCTTGAAGGTTGTGACGATGATGACCTTGATGTTGGGTCGATTAGCCTTGACCCATTCGAGAACATCTAGTCCAGTTTTGTTGGGCATTTCCACATCCAAAACTGCTACATCAAGATTTTCTGACTTGAGACAATCGATAGCTTTCTGCCCATCCTCTGCCTGATAGACTTCTTCAACATCTAGCTGCAACTGCAAGAGCTGAGCTAGAGCATCTCTCAGCATACTTTGATCTTCTGCTAACAAAAGTTTCATGCTTCCTTCCCTCCGTATGGTAATTCTATTCGAACTTGTGTCGGGTTCTTACTGCTAAGAATCTCGACCCTTCCTGACATAGTAACTAATCGCTCTCGAATGCTATGCAACTCCTGACCAGTTAGTTTTTGAAAACCACAACCATCATCTCGAATGTCCAAAACAAGTTTGTCGTCTTTCTTCACTAAAGAAAACCAGCTCTTTTTAGCTTGGGCATGCTTAATGATATTGGTCGCCGCCTCCAGTAAGATCATACTAATCGTTGACTGCTGACTCGGTGGGATACTGGCAACATTGAGTTGATTATCTATTTCTACCTGAATACCGCTCATCTCAAGCATAGCTCGAATGGTCACTAGTTCTTCATCCAGAGTTCGCTCCTTTAGATTATTTATAATCCGTCGAACATCAGCCATAGACTTCTTACTAATCTCTTGCACTTCCTGCAGTTCTTTTGCTGCCTTATCGTAAGCTTCCATCTGCAAAAACTGCTGAGCTAGCTCCGCCTTAACACTGAGCATAGCAAAGGTATGTCCTAGACTATCATGTAAGTCACGACCAATCCGATTGCGCTCATTTTCTGCCATAAAAAGATTCAGCTGGGCATTTTGCTTGACCTTTTCTTCCTTGATTCGCTCTGTAGTTTGAATTCGATAGAGACCAAAAGTCAAACCATCCGAAAAGAGAAAGGTTACAATAAAGAAGAGTAGCTCTGCTGGGCCAAAATTCCCCATCAAATAATTAGTTATCACAATAGCAGGCTGCAAGGCGACAAAGGTCAAAAAACGCCAGGATTTAAAGGAAATATCATCTAATTCATAAATGAGCAGATTGGATAGATAAAAAATGTACCAAGTAAACCCTCCATTTAACCAGACAGAACCATAATAGATGTAAGCCACCAAGAACCACCAAGAAAGAAACTGGATAAGGCGATGGTTACTTAACAAGACTGCATAATAAGCCGTAACAAAAATAGCTGTCCACATCAAGAGGAAAAGCGGGTATTCCCCGCTAATCGCTCCCGCCACTGGAAAGATGATAAAAACCAGCGCAATATGAAACATATAGTGGACTCGTTTAAGTTTTTCCCACATGGTTTTATTTTACCTCAATTCGCTTTTTGAGTTGTAGCACAAGAATGCTAACCAAAACCGTATAAATCAGAACAATCAAAGCTGCCTTGCCATTAAACTGATGGTGTTCTAGATAAGAAGACACGACCTGCATCAGTTGATAACTTGGTGTCAACTTACCAATTGGCTGGAGCCATTTTGGAAACATAGTCAGAGGGAACCATAGACCTCCTAGAACAGCCAGTGCCATATAGACGATATTGCCCACTACAGACATGAGCTGAGCACTTGGCAAGAGACTGACCAATACCCCCATGGCAATAAAGACCACACTTCCTACCAGAAGGATCAAGGCAATAAGAAGCCAGTCCACCATTGGCAGATTAACCCCGCGAACAAAATGCCCAATCGAGAAGACTACGATGATAGAAAGCATAAAAGTCAACAGCGTACTACAGAGCTTTGATATATAATATTTTACCATAGAAATTGGCGAGTGCTGAATCATTTTTTGCCAGTTATTATTTTTATCAGACTGCAAAGTGCTTGGAATGCTAAAGAAGGCACTAGACATGATACTAAAAAGAGTCATAGAGAAGAGGTAACCTCGAAGCACAGGTTCAGGCGTATCACTTCCAGACATCATTCCTGAGAAAATCAGGTAAAAGACGCTGGGCAGACCAATAGACAAGAGATAATAAGCAGCCTGCCGTTTCATCAAAATCAACTCAATCTTCATAAGACTTGCCATATTTTTCATGATTACTCTCCTATTCTTGTGTCGTTTCAAAAATACTATCCAAGAGGGTACGGTTACGTACTTCAATCTCTTCGATTGTACAGCCGTTTTCCTGAAGAACCTGCCAGACCTGTCCAGCATCCCTAGTAGCAAAAGATAAAGCCTTTTGCTTGATTTCTAAATCAGTCACATTATCCAGCTTTTCCAGCACAGACTGATAAGTCAGTGGCAAGGTAAAGTGTTTTTCCTGCTCCTCACTGCGCATAGCATAAGGCGTTGTATCCCGAATCAACTCACCCTTGTGCAACACCAAGATCCTGTCTGCTGTATGCTCAACTTCTTCGATATAGTGAGAGGAGTAGACGATGGTCACTCCCTGCTTCTTGAGCTGATCAATAATTTCCCAGAAATGCTGACGAGTGGAGGTGTCCATAGCTGAAGTCGGTTCGTCCAAGAACAGAATCTTAGGACGGCCAATCAGACTCAGAACAAAAGAGAAGAGACGTTTTTGTCCACCAGATAGCTTGCTGGCCAACTGATTCTTTTGCTTGTCTGTAAATTGCAACAAATCATCAATTTCTTGATTGGATAAACTATTTGGATAAATTGCTTGGAAGAAAGTCAAAAGTTCCTTGACCTTCAAATCCTCCACCACTGTATTTTCTTGTGGTAAAATCGCTACCGACTGCTTGAGATGATTATCAGTTGGTTTGAGTCCCTGAATCCTTGCTTCACCCGCTGTCAGAAACTTATCGCCCAGCAAACAATCCATGAGAGTCGTTTTCCCTGCTCCGTTGGGACCAATCAAGGCCACACAGTCACCTTGGGAGATTTCAAACGAAATATCCTTTAAAATCTCCTTACCGTGAATGCTTTTTGAAAGCTTCTTTACTTCAATCAGTTCCATTTTGCTCCTCCTTTGATTCGATAAAGCGTCTGTGCATCTTTCCTTTATTTTTCCAAAGCCGGAATAAGAATAAAGACCAAATGCTTTTTGAATTTTTACAGCAACCTTTTATCATGTTGTTAACTATATTATAAGGCAAAGAAATTTTTCCTACTAGTTGATTTTGTCACTAGCTGATATGACAAATGTCATGACATAAAAAAAGACCGGAAATTTTCCGATCTCTACTTATTAAATAAATAATAGATTATTCTACACTAAAGAGGTATGGATAAACCGGTTGATTTCCTTGATGGATTTCAACTTCTACATCTTCATATTTTTCCATCAGATCTTGAGCCAGGTTATTGGCCAAGTCTTCATCCCCTTCTTCACCAATGTAGATTGTAACAATTTCACTGTCCTCATCTAGCATCTTTTCAAAGGTTTGAGTCAAGGTCGCAAACATATCTGGATTAGATACAACAATTTTTCCATCAACCATTCCTAGATTGTCATTTTCATGAATCTCAAGTCCATCAATCGTTGTGTCACGGACAGCAGTCGTCACGCTACCACTAACAACATCTGACAGAGAAGCTGTCATGCGATCATGGTTTTCTTCAATTGATTTACTTTCGTCAAAGGCAAGTAAGCTTGTCAAACCTTGTGGAATTGTACGTGTTTCGATGACAGCTGCTGGTTGTTCCAAGACTTCTGCAGCTGACTGGGCAGCCATGAAAATATTCTTATTATTTGGCAAGATAATGATATTGCGAGCATTGACCTGCTCAACGGCCTTGATGAAATCTTCTGTTGACGGATTCATCGTTTGACCACCAGAGATAATGTAGTCAACACCTTGCGCCTTAAAGATTTCTGCTAGTCCATCACCCGCTACGACGGCAATGATGGCATATTCTTTTTCTTGAGCTGGTTTTGCTGCATTTTCTTCTTTTTCAACTTGCGCTTCATGCTGGTTCCGCATATTATCCACTTTCACCTTGACTAGGCTACCATACTTAAGTCCTTCTTGCATAACAAGGCCTGGATCTTCTGTATGGACATGGACTTTTACAATTTCATCATCATTAACGACCAACAAAGAATCCCCAAGCTCGTTTAGGTAGTTGCGGAATTCATCATAGTCAAAGTCTTTTACATAAGTTGGACCTTGCTTCAAAGCAACCATAATTTCTGTACAATAGCCAAACTTAATATCTTCTGTCGCAACATGACCTGCAACAGACTTATGGTGTTCAGCATTGATCATTTCACTCATAGTAGCAGGGGTTGCTTGGAAGTCCTCAGAGGCAATGTACTCACCTGTCAAAGCAGATAAGAAACCTTCATAAATGAAGACCAAGCCTTGACCACCTGAATCAACGACACCAACTTCTTTTAAAACTGGTAACATATCTGGTGTTTTAGCCAAAGCAGTTTTAGCACCTTCAAGCGCTGCCTTCATAACCTCAACAGCATCATCTGATTCTTCTGCTTTTTTCTTGGCTCCGATTGCTGCACCACGAGAAACTGTCAAAATAGTTCCTTCAACTGGCTTCATGACAGCCTTATATGCAACTTCTACACCTGACTGAAAAGCATGCGCCAAATCATGTCCGTCTAATTCCTCTTTTTCTTTCACACTTTGTGAAAAACCACGGAAGAGCTGAGAAGTAATAACCCCAGAGTTACCACGAGCACCCATCAAGAGGCCTTTGGCAAAAATACTAGCTACTTCACCCACTGTAGAAGCTGACTTGCTAGAAACTTCCTTTGCACCATTTTCAATAGTCATTCCCATATTGGTCCCTGTGTCACCGTCTGGAACAGGAAAGACATTTAAAGAATTCACATATTCGGCTTGTTTATTCAGACGAGTTGATGCTGCCTGCACCATTTCTTGAAATAAACTAGTTGTAATATTTGTCACGATTATTCTCCTACGACCTTGATATTTTGAATATAGACATTTACTGTTTGTGCTGTGATGCCTAGTTGATTTTCTAAGCTAAATTTCACGCGCTCTTGAATGTTTTTTGAAACTTCACTAATCTTTGTTCCGTAACTAAGTACTGCAAAAACATCAACTGCAATGCTTCCTTCTTCTGTGGTTCTCACAACAACACCTTTTGCGTAATTCTCTTTACCTAAAAGAGCTTGGAAGTTGTCTTTAATTGCATTCTTGCTAGCCATACCTACTACGCCAAAAATCTCAGTCGCTGCTCCGCCAACAATTGTTGCAATGACGTCATCAGTCAGCTCGATTTGGCCATCTTTTGTATTGATTTTTACAGTCATGACATGTACCTCGATAGTTTTTATAGTTTATTTTACCATATTTTAGACAGGCTGTAAAAGAGAAGGGCGGGAATAACTTAGAAAATCAACAATTAGCATAGCAAAACACATCCAAACTTTTCTCTTTTACAATTCCAAAGAAAAAGAGCCTGATAGGCTCCTTTACCTTATTAATTAAACGCGTTCAACTTTACCTGATTTAAGGGCACGAGCTGAAGCCCAAACTTTTTTAGGTTTACCGTCGATCAAAACAGTAACTTTTTGAAGATTTGGTTTAACAGCGCGTTTTGTTTGGTTCATCGCGTGAGAGCGGTTGTTTCCTGATACAGTCTTACGACCAGTAAAGTAACATACTTTAGCCATTTTCGTGTTTCCTCCTATTAGATCTAATATTACGGATGTGCTAGCACCACATACCTTCCTATATTACCAAAAAACTTGACGTTTGACAAGTACATTTCTCCAAACTTTCGAAATTAATCCGTTTTCTTAAATATATATAATCTTTAAAGAACCAAAAGCAACGTCACCTCTAACATACAAAGTCTTTTCTTTCTCGTTGACATTGCGAGGATTAGTAACAGAACCAAAGGCATTATCTACTTCAATTTCTACTCGCCACTTACTTGGAACATACAGAGTCACGTTACCAAAAGATAAGTCTACCTCGAAGGTTGCAGACTCTCCCAAAATAGTCGCATTATCAAAATATACAGAAGCACTGCCAAAAGAACAATCTATTTTTTCATATGTGAAATTCTCTGAATGAATATAGCGTGTCCCAGTTCCAAATGCTATTTCGCCTTCTTTAGTAGACAAGGCTTTTTCCTTCCAAAAACGACTAGATGGCCAAATCGTCTTAGGTTTTAGAATCAAGCTTAAACCAATACAAGCTAAAACACTAGCAGCAAACAAGGTACCACTCGAAATTTGCAAGAAGTGGTAGTGACTATTTGCGATAACTAAAGCAATGTAACCAAATATAAAACCAGCAGCCATATTTCGCTTCAAAAAGTTCTCAATTGAAAAATAAGCAAAGCCGGCAATCACTGCAAGAGTCCAAATATTAATATTCAAATAAGGAAATCCAAACTGCCCTTGGAATAAAACCAATGCTGCTAGTCCAAGGAAGAGAATTCCAATCAATGTTTTTTTCATGAAAATTACCTCGTTTCGTTTAACTTTTCTTTTAAAATTTGATAATAGTGTCGGGAAACGTGCACTTGTTTATGTGTATCATAAAATTGAATAGTACTGGTTCCCGAAAATGATTTATCCAAAGCGTAAATAGCCTTGGTATTGGCAATAGTAGACTTTGAAATGCGACAGAAATATACCGGAAGTCTCTCTTCTAATTCGTATAGCTTCAATTTGACTTCATAAGCATCATCCCTGCTATGAGCATAAATTTTGGTAGCATCCGTTTCAAAAAATAAAATATTCTTCAAATCGACAAAATATTCACTTGTATCCTTATAGAAAGCTATCGGTTGACGGTTGGCTTGTTCAAGAGCTGCTTGAATCCGAGCCACCTCTTCACCATATTGAGCCGTTCGGATAACGACTTCAGTTTCTGCCATATCTGTATCAAGCTCAATCCTAATCTTCATAGCCACTCCTTTCCTTGCTTCTGACTTCATTATAACAATTTTCAAAAAAGAAACAAGGCATTTTCAGTAAGTGGTTATTTTTGATAACTAAGTGGTTGCTTACCCTTCTCAAAAGATGTTAAGCAAATTTGATTTCTCATCCTAGACTCTCCAATAGATTCGTTTAGTATAAAAGCACGACTTACACATATTGAATATCTGTCTTATTTTATGATCAAACGAATTTGAAAACTTTTTTCCTTCTGATATAATAGTACTTCAGGAGGTACTATATGTCTAAACAAAAAATTAATCGCTTTGTCGGATCTATTGGAGCTTTTATTGGGATTCTTGTCTTTATTGCATATATTCCACAAATTATCGCTAACTTGCAAGGAGAAAAAGCTCAACCATTCCAACCACTATTCGCAGCAGTTTCTTGTTTAATTTGGGTAATCTATGGTTGGACCAAAGAACCTAAAAAAGACTGGATCCTTATCATTCCCAATGCGGCGGGAGTGATATTAGGCGGTCTAACTTTTCTTACTTCTTTATAAAAATTATATAAACAAAACCAGCAACCCATGAAAAAGTTGCTGGTTTTCTTTTGATAGTTTACATTGACAACTATTAAAAAATTAAGGATACTATAGAAATTTCATACTCAATAAATTTTGACGAATTAACCCAGAATATAAAATAAATTTGAAGTTCAAATAAGGCTTTTATTATTTAAAATTCAGTAAACTTCTCAATTTAATTCAGTAAAAATCAATCTGGCTTCATCGCTAGATATATCATGATCAGTATTATCAAAGCTTGTCGAAATAATTTCTCCCTCTTCAAGCTTCACAGCAACATCGAGATTCCCAGGAGCCAACCTTTGTTCCTTAGTCGATCTAGTTAAATCATTATAAATTCTGACTTCCCAACCTAAATTATCAAATTGAGGGTCCATATTCATATTTGTACTTAACTTATATGTACCAGGTTTAATATCACGACCTACTATATATTCACCAATCCCTAACTCATTGCTCGTCTGCACTTTAGTAGGTACCGCATTAAATTTGATTTTTGAAATATTACTAAAATGTAGTATATCTCCGTCAAATAAAATCAATCTAATTTTTGAAGGAAAATCAGAAGAAGATCCTGGGGCTCCTGCTACCCAATTAATGAAAAGCAAGTCGACTTTCTTCCTGTCTCCAGTTATATTACCTGAGCCTCCCGTGATTTCCAAATCATAAATCCCAGCTTTAACATCCCCTTTCTCACCTACAGTAACATCGCCTGTAACGTAAATTTCATCTGTGGATTTTGAATTCTCAGCAACTCTATTCATAATATCTACAACACTATCCTTTTTACTTGATGAGTCTGAATTTCCTTCTTCAGTTTCTGATGTAGATTTTGTTTCTACTTTTGGATTATTTTTAGATGAATCAGAAGTATCTGACGTAATATTTGAACTGCAAGCGACCAACATCGAACTAGCTATCACAAGAATTAACAATAATTTAGTGTTTTTCATATTCACACTACCTCCTATAGAATTAAACTTTTCTTTACTCTATTCTACTACAAATTCACAGCAAATACAATCTGTTATTATATTAACCATATGTGAATTGAAAACTATTATAATTTTTTGTACAAAAAAGTAATATAACATCAAAAAAAGCCCGTCACAACAGGCTTTTCAATGTATCATTTGATGCCGATTGCAGGGATCGAACCTGTGACCTACGCGTTACGAGTGCGTTGCTCTACCAACTGAGCTAAATCGGCGATTACCTCTTTAGTATAGCACTCTGAAAATAGATGTCAAGAAATTTTCATCACCATTAGAAAAAGCCTGTCCTGAGACAAGGCTTTGAGTCTCTTAAACTTACGAACCTGCACTTTCGTAGGCATCTAAGCCCCTGTCCCATAGTTTCAAAGAAATGACAAAGAAGATAAGGGAAATTAGAATCAAACCACCGATATTAAAGAGCACATCCTTGTCCTGCAAGAAATAGCTGGCAGGATAGTAGGCCGTAAAGGCGAAAGGGATGATAAAGCTAATCAACCAACGAAGAAGCGAATTGTAAATGGAAATTGGGTACTTAGCAAAATCATTAAACATATAGAAAATGTAAATCATGGCGCCTGACTGTTTGGTCCAAAAAGCGATACTGGCTGTCGCGATTTTCAAGGAAGTATAAATCAAGGTCGCAAAGGGGATACAGACTAGAAAAAGCAGGAATTTTGGAAGAGTCCAAGCAATGCTTGATACTGTTGTCGCTAGTAAAATTCCACCGACCAATAGTTCGCCCAAGGCATCAATCTGAAAGGTCTCGACTAGGATATGAAAGAGAGGATTGATAGGACGAGTTAGATACTTATCAAATTCCCCTTTTCGGACTAAGCGTTGACCTAGTGCCCAGAGATTGTCAAAAAAGAGATGGTCCAGTCCCTTGGGAATCAAGGAAAAACCATAGATAAAGGCAATTTCTTGAAAAGTCCAGCCTTCTAGCGAGGGGATGTGTTGAAAGATGACATTGAGAAACAAGAGGTTCAAGCCTTGGGTCAGAAAAACTCCTAGCACACCAACCACAAAATCGACCTTGTATTCCATGATTTGCTTGATATATTGTCTGATAAAAATCAGATGCATGCGTTGATATTTTTTCATACTAACCTCCCTGAATGGTAATGAAGGACTGGACTCGTTTCCAAATCAACTGAGACAAGCCCACCATCACTAAGAGCCAGAAGAACTGAAGCAAAAGCGCTTGAAGAATCTGACTGGTATCGTATTTCCCAACAATGATCATGACTGGAGTGTAGATCAAAGATGAGAAAGGCAAGAAGGATAAAATATCTGAAACAACCTTAGGAAAGAATGCCAAGGGAATCAAACTCCCAGACATAAAGGCCACTATGGAAGTCTTGAGTAAATTGGAACCCCATAGATTTTTAAACACAAAAGCTGAAAAACCAAAGCAGATATTAAAGAAAAAGTTGATCAGGTAGGCTAGGGTTAAGCTAAAGAGATAAAGGATGGTTAATCCCAGTACTTCTACACCCCCTTGCCCAGATAAGATTTTCATCAATACAATAACACTTAAAAATGGCAGTCCAACAGAGATAAAAATCAACCACTTGGATCCAAGCTCCGTAAAGAGATAAGATGCCGCAAAATGCACTGGTCGCAACAAGCGCATGATAATGGAACCATCCTTGACCTCATCACCAATCATAAAGGAAGAATCCGACCTAGTCAAAAGATTAGTCACAAAACTCATGATAATGTAGAGGGTGATATCCGCCATACTGAAGCCCTGAATCAAAGACTCTTGCGAGGAATCAAAGACAGCCTTCCAGAGATAGAAAGCTACAAAAGCTCCCATAACATCGCCAATCCGATAAAGAAGAAAGTTGACTCGATAGGTAATCAACTCCTGAACCCCTGCATTGATAAAGGGTTTGTAACGTCTCCACAATTTGACCATCTTAGAGCTCCTTTCGATAGAAGCGACGGATAATATCCTCAATATCCGTATCTAGCATCTTCAAATCACGAATTTCAAAATCAGACAGGGTTTGCTTGATAATATCAGCCGACTGGTAGCGGGAACTATCGAATTCAATATTGAGACTGTTTCCTTGTCTATCAATGGTCATATCCGAAAAATCTTCATAGTGAGAAACGAGGTGACTTTGACCTGGTAGTAGTTCAAAGGAGAGAGTCTTCATCTTGCCAAAGGTTTCCTTGAGCTGGTTAACCGTTCCATCAAAAATCTCCTGCCCCTTGTCAATCATAAAAATCCGATCACAGAGTTGCTCAATGTCGCTCAGGTCATGAGTGGTCAAGAGAATGGTTGTTTCTTCCTCCTGATTAATCTGGGTGATAGCCCGACGAATATTGTCCTTGACCGAAACGTCCAACCCAATGGTTGGTTCATCTAAAAAGAGAACCTTGGGATTATGAAGTAAGGAAGCCGCAATGTCCGCCCGCATCCGTTGTCCAAGTGAAAGAGTCCGCACGGGATCCTTGATAAATTCCTTCAAATCCAAGACTTCATTCAAAAAATCCATGCGCTTATGGAAGAGCGAGTCTGGCACATCGTAAATCTCTTTTAAGACCGTGTAGGTCTCTTGCAGGGCCAAATCCCACCATAGCTGGGTTCTTTGCCCAAAGACAACTCCAATATCCTTGACATAATCTTGACGATTGTCCTGAGGAATCTTGCCGTTAATCCGACAAAAACCAGATGTCGGTTTTAAAATTCCTGTCAGCATTTTGATGGTTGTCGACTTCCCAGCACCATTTGCCCCAATAAAACCTAAAATCTGCCCTTTGGGAACTTCAAAAGTCAAATCTTTGACCGCTTCAAAGGTCTGCTTTTCAGGATGAATAAAGGAGCGTAAAGCTCCCTTCAAACCAGGTTCCTTGACTGTCTTCACAAAATTTTTCTGAAGATGTTCCACTTCTATCATTGCCATATACTTCTCCCTATCGCAAGGAATAGCAACGTTGTATTTTTGACTACAAATATTCTAAATCCTTACTTTCTACACCTTCTCAAGGTTATTATTACTGAAGGCTTTATACCAGCCTATTATAGTCCAATAAAAAACGGAATGCAAGCGTTTGCCTACAAATTGTAAAATTAGAGATTTCTCACTTAAAATAATACTTTTAATCAAAAATTCTGGTTTAATCGTTTCCTTAAAACACCAAAAAAACCTGCCCTCATAGGCAGGTTTCATCTGTATTGTTCAGCTAGATTAAGCTTTACCTTCTGAACCGAATACGTCGATACGTTCTTCAACAGCTGCAGTAATTGCTTCGAAACCTGGTTTCAAGAATTTACGTGGGTCGAAGAGTTTTTTCTTGTCGTATTCTGCTTCGTTCGCATCGTATTCACGTACAAATTGACGTGTTGCGTTTGCAAATGCGATTTGGCACTCAGTGTTTACGTTAACTTTTGCAACACCAAGTTTGATAGCTGCTTGGATTTGGTCGTCAGGAATACCTGAACCACCGTGCAATACGATTGGGAATCCTGGAAGAGCTTCTGTCAATTTCTTCAAGTGGTCAAGGTCAAGACCTTCCCAGTTTGCTGGGTATGGTCCGTGGATGTTACCGATACCAGCCGCCAAGAAGTCAATTCCAGTTTCAACCATTGCTTTAGCATCTTCGATTGGAGCCAATTCACCTTTACCGATGATACCGTCTTCTTCACCACCGATAGTACCAACTTCAGCTTCCACTGAGATACCTTTAGCGTGTGCTTTTTCAACAACTTCCTTAGCCAACTTAAGGTTTTCTTCTACTGGAAGGTGTGAACCGTCAAACATGATAGAAGTATAGCCAACTTCAATACATTCAAGCGCATCTTCGTAGTGACCGTGGTCCAAGTGAATTGCAACTGGTACAGTAATACCCATTGATTCTACAAGGTTTTCAATGAGAGATTTACATACCTTGTATCCACCCATGTACTTAGCAGCACCCATAGAAGTTTGGATCAAAACTGGAGCTTTTTTAGCTTCTGCCGCGCGCAGGATAGCTTGAGTCCATTCAAGGTTGTTTGTATTAAATCCACCAACTGCATAACCATTGTCACGAGCTGCTTGGACAAATTTTTCTGCTGAAACGATTGCCATTATATCAGGCCTCCTCTTATTTTTTGTGGTTAAACCACTTACATTGTTTATTTTATCACTTTTTCATTAAAATTGCTAGTTTTTCCTGAAATTTTAAAGAATTACAGGGAGACTCTTAACCTTTTTAAGCGTATCTATTGCAAAAAGAAAAAGCTGACCGAAGCCAGCTTACTTGATGCGGAGAGAGGGACTTGAACCCTCACGACCTAAAGCGGTCACAGGATCCTTAGTCCTGCGCGTCTGCCAATTCCGCCATCCCCGCGATTGAGTACCTTACTAGTATAACAGGACAGCTAAGGCTTGTCAAGAAAATTTTTGACTTTATTTCAAAAAATCAACTTTCTACTCAATCAACAAGGCTAGGAAATCTAAGCGAAAATGAAGCTAATGCAGGAACACAGAAAACTTAGTGCTGCTGAGTCGCAACAAAGACAGCCACAGTTTGGTCGGGATCGTATTTTTCAAAGTCAATAGTGTAATCTCGATGAAGATCACCTGTTTCTTCTGCCTGCCAAATCCTCTGCCAAGCATGAAGAATCGCTTGCGGATCCTCCTTATCAGCCTCAAATACTTGATAGGTCTGCTCGGATGTATCAAAATCATAGATGTCCCCATCTGTCAAACGACAGATAGAGAGACTGTAGTCTCCTTTGTAATCACTAGCATAGTCATGATAGACGGCATATACCGGTTCCCCTTTGGCAAAAGCTTCTTTCACAGCTCCCTCTTGTTCCTGCCAGAGAGCTTGGATTTTTTCTACACAATGCTCATCTTGAAAATTATTAGTACGAATACTGGCCAAAATTTTCAAAAACATCTTCTTCCCTCCTTTTGCTTTTCATTATAACATTTCTCTAGAAAAGTCGCTTAGGTCAGATAAAGCAAGTCTATCTCTCCTGACTCTTTTCTACCGCTGCAGTGACAAAAGCCGTATAAAGACCTTCAGGTCGGTTCGGTCGGCTGGAGAGCTCTGGGTGGTATTGACAGGCCACGAAGAATTTATTTTCTGGGATTTCCACTATTTCTACCAAGCGATTGTCTGGTGAGACTCCAGAAAATACAAATCCAGCTGCCTCAAACTTCTCGCGAAAAGCATTGTTAAACTCATAGCGATGACGGTGACGGCGCTGTACGACTTCTTGATGGTCGTAAGCTGCTGCAGCCTTAGAGCCACGCTTAAGCTTAGAAGGATAGAGCCCCAACCTCAGCGTTCCACCCAAGTCTTCGACATCAATCTGATCACGCATGAGGTCAATAATTGGAAATGGTGTGTCTGGATTGAGCTCCGCTGAGTTGGCATCTGCCAGACCTAGGACGTGACGGGCGAATTCGACACAGGTCAGCTGCATACCCAAGCAAATCCCTAACATAGGTACATCCTGCTCACGCGCATAGCGGATTGCCTCAATCTTACCCTCGGTTCCCCTCTGGCCAAAGCCGCCCGGAACGATAATCCCATCCGCATTTCCAAGAAGCTCAGCTGCGTTTTCGGCTGTTACCTGATTCGCATCAATCCAGTCAATCTTAACCTCCGCATCATTGGCATAACCTGCATGCTTGAGCGCTTCGACAACTGAAATATAAGCATCTGGTAACTCAACATACTTACCAACCAGAGCAATATGAACCTGCTTTTTCAAGTTCATCACTTTTTCTACCATAGCTGACCACTCCGTCATATCCGCTGCCGGCACATCCAGCTTCAGATGGTCGCAAACGATTTGGTCCATTTTTTGGGCCTGCAAATTGAGAGGAATTTGGTAAAGATGCTCCACATCTAGTGACTCAATGACCGCCTCAGGCGCTACATCACAGAATTGAGCTAGTTTATTTTTGATGTTTTGTCCAACTGGTTGTTCTGTCCGAATAACCAGCATATTTGGCTGAATTCCCAGACCGCGCAATTCTTTTACAGAATGCTGAGTTGGCTTGGTCTTCATTTCGCCGGCTGCCTTGAGATAGGGCAGGAGGGTTGTATGGATATACATGACATTGTCTGCTCCAACATCCGCCTTCATCTGGCGCAAAGCTTCTAAGAAAGGAAGAGACTCGATGTCTCCAACTGTGCCTCCGACCTCTGTGATAATCACATCCGAGTCCGTCGTCCGTGCTGCCCGCTTAATCTTGTCCTTGAGTGCATCTGTAATATGCGGAATGACTTGGACCGTCGCTCCCAGATACTCGCCTTTACGCTCCTTGCGCAGGACTTCGCTATAGATTTTACCAGTAGTGACATTGGAGTATTTATTGAGATTGATGTCGATAAAACGCTCATAATGTCCCAAATCCAGATCCGTCTCAGCTCCATCATCTGTGACAAACACTTCCCCATGCTGGTAAGGGCTCATGGTACCAGGATCAATATTGATATAAGGATCAAACTTCTGAATCGTAACCTTGAGACCCCGATTCTTCAAAAGCCGGCCCAAGCTAGCTGCCACAATCCCTTTCCCGATAGAAGAAACTACACCGCCGGTGACAAAAATGTATTTAGTTGACATACATGCTCCTTTTCATAAAACAATTCGTTCCAGCAACCTCAAGGTTACTGGAATCTTATCTAGGGGAGGATTTCCCATAATCTGTCTGGAAAAGAAAAATAGCTCCCTGAAAACAGGAAGCTCTGACCTCTAAAAGAGGTGCCCGAACAGTATGATATCGCAAACCTGAAAAATTGTCAAATATTTTCAGTCAGTTTTCATCTCTTTTTTATCGACATGAGGACATGTAGTTTAAGTTCTACATAGGGTATAGACTCCGCTAAATAGGACTAGATCGTTCTAATTTTTAAAAATAATTTCGTAGCACTGATTAACGAGATCATTGGGTCACATCCACAGCTACTTCTTGTTCCAGCCAGAGTGCAATGATTGACTTGAAATTATTAGTTCGCGTACTGCTTAGACTTTTCAAAAAGTGAACGTCCCCTCTTGGCTTGATTTATGGATGGCTAACAATCATTTCTAGATCGTGACCTTCTAACTTCCAGCTAGCCACATCGCTCGGTAGGATAAAATGGTCTCCCTTATGAATTGGATAGACTTGACCATCTACTGTTAACTGACCTTGTCCATTTAATACGCTGTTGAGCGTATAGTCAGCTGTTTTAGTGAAATCAGCCTGGCCAGTCAGTTCCCACTTGTAGACAGCAAAGAAATCATTAGCAACCAGTAAAGTTGAAGACAGATTATCCACTTGTAAATTGACTGGGCGGCTATTTGCGGGTTCTCCAATATTTAAAACATCGATAGATTTTTCTAGGTGCAATTCACGGAGATTTCCTGCATCATCCTTGCGGTCAAAGTCGTACACACGGTAAGTTGTATCACTAGACTGTTGAGTTTCTAAAATCAAGATACCTGAACCAATAGCATGCATGGTTCCACTTGGTACATAGAAGAAGTCACCTGCTTTAACCTTTACCTTCGTCAAGAGCTGATCCCAGTTCTTGGATTCGATTTGTTCGCGAAGTTCTTCTTTACTCTTGGCATTGTGGCCATAGATAATCTCTGCACCTTCGTCTGCAGCAATAATATACCAACATTCAGTTTTTCCTAACTCACCCTCGTGTTTCAAGCCGTATGCATCATCTGGATGGACCTGAACACTAAGCCAGTCATTAGCATCCAAAATCTTGGTCAAGAGAGGAAAGACCGGCTCAGAACGGTCCCCGAAAAGTTCCCTGTGTTCAGCATAAAGCGTGTCTAACTTTTGACCAGCAAAACGGCCATTTTTCACAGTGGATACACCATTTGGATGGGCTGAAATCGCCCAATATTCACCGACTTTATCACTAGGAATCTCATAGCCAAACTCGTCTCTCAGCTTGGTTCCACCCCAAATTTTTTCGTGCATGACTGATTGTAGAAATAATGGTTCTGACATGTCTTACCCCCAAAATGTACTTTTCTCTATTATATCAAAAAATAGATAAGCTAAAATAATCTCCCTTCACCTTTCTATATCAAAAATTACAGTAAATTTAGTAATTACTCTTATTTCTAGGACAAATTCAAAAGCACCGCAATTGCAGTGCTTTCTTCTTTACTCTTGCTCTTCTTCAACAAACTGACTGTTGTAAAGATCGGCGTAGAAACCTCCCTGCTCCATGAGCTGGTCATGGTTTCCTTGCTCGATAATATTCCCATCACGCATGACTAGGATCAAATCAGCATTGCGAATAGTAGACAGGCGGTGAGCAATGACAAAGGACGTTCTGCCTTCCATCAGCTTGTCCATCGCTTTTTGAATCAATTCTTCCGTCCGTGTATCGACAGATGAAGTCGCCTCATCTAAGATAAGGAGTGGCGCATCTTTGAGCAGAGCCCTTGCAATAGTCAGGAGCTGCTTTTGACCAACAGAAAGGCTGACTGTGTCATCCAGAACTGTATCATAGCCGTCCGGCAAGGTCATGATAAAGTGGTGGACACCAACCGCTTTTGCAGCTTCAACAACTGCTTGGTCCGTGATATCTTTCTGATTATAGATCAAGTTTTCTTTAATAGTCCCTTCAAAAAGCCATGTATCTTGTAGAACCATAGAGAAAGCATCGTGAACTTCTGAGCGTTGCATATTCTTGATATCTACACCGTCAATCATGATTTGCCCACGTTCAATATCATAGAACTTCATGAGTAGGTTGACAATTGTTGTCTTACCCGCACCAGTAGGGCCAACAATTGCAATTTTTTGTCCAGCCTTTGCTTCTGCTGAGAAATCGTGAATAATAGTCTTATCAGGATTATAACCAAAGAAGATATCTTTAAACTGGACATGTCCTTTTACACTTGTTAATTGTTGAAGTTTATGAGAATCATCTTCCATATCTGCTTCTGCTAGAAACTCAAAGACACGTCCCATAGCTGCACTAGCAGATTGGAGTGTTGTAATTCCCTGGGCGATTTGGGAAAGAGGTTGAGAAAAAATTCGTACATAGACCATGAAAGCTACAATCGTACCCATGCTGATGGAGCCATTAATAGCCATTGTAGCACCCACAATCACGACCATCACATATCCAAAATTGCCAACAAAGTTCATCAGAGGAAACATAATTCCTGAAATAAATTGTGACTTCCACATACTAGTATACAGATTTTGATTGAGGGCATTGAAGGCCAAGCGTGTCTTTTCTGCACCATTGTAACTAGTGATAACATTGTGCCCGGAGTACATTTCTTCCACATAACCATTGATAGCTGCTAGGTTACTTTGCTGTTCTTGGAAATATCTCTGAGATTTCGCCATCAGAACTGCTGAGAAAACGAAACCCAATAAGACCGAACCAATCGTCACAAATGAAAGTACAACATTAGTATAAAACATCATAAAGAGCACAGCAATTAAAAGTAAGACCGAAGAAATCAGAGTCCCCAAGCTCTGTGTCAACGATTGTCCAACTGTATCTACATCATTTGTCACACGTGATAGGGTATCCCCTTGGGAATGACTATCAAAGTAGCTTAATGGCAGGCGGTTGATTTTCTCTGCAATCGCAGTTCTCAAACGTTTTGAAAAGTGCTGAATCATATCCGAAATAGCGTAACCCTGCGCATAATTGATAAGAGAACCCACAACATAAAGGAAAGCCAGGAAGAAACCTATATTTGAGATAGCTCCCAAGTCCATCTCACCTACTAGACCTTCTGTAATTAAGTTTGTGATTTCACGCAACTTATAGGGACCAAACACTGTAATAATACTAGAAATGATAGCACCGGCTACTGCAATGACAAAAGGAAGCTGGAAGCCTTTAATATAGGGCTTCATCTGGGTAAATAAAGATGTTTTTTTATTTTCCATTTTCTAGTTCCTCCTTTGATAATTGAGAATAAGCAATTTCTTGGTACACTTCATTCGTAGCCAACAACTCTTTATGGGTACCTTGTCCAACGACTTTACCATTGTCTAGAACTAGGATTTGATCGGCATCCATAATAGTAGAAATTCGTTGGGCGACAATCAGTTTTGTCATATGTTGGGTCTGTTCTGCCAATTCTTTTCGTAAAATACGATCTGTCTTATAGTCCAAAGCAGAGAAAGAATCATCAAATATCAAAATTTCCGGCTTACGGGCCAATGCACGCGCAATAGCCAGGCGTTGGCGTTGACCGCCAGAGTAGTTCGTGCCTCCTTGGGCTACTTCAGATTCAAGTCCTGCCTCTTTTTCTTCTACAAATAATTTGGCTTGTGCTAGTTCAAGGGCTTCCCACATTTTCTCTTCATCTAGTGGAGTTTCCATGCTTTCTCCAAAGTCCAAATTTGAAGCAATTGTCCCTGAGAAAAGTACAGCTTTCTGCGGAATATATCCTACCTTATTCCGTAGTGCTTTAAGCTCATAGTCACGGACGTCTACGCCGTCGATCAAAATCCTACCTTCTGTCACATCATAGAAACGAGGTATCAAATTGACAAGGGTTGATTTACCTGAACCAGTAGATCCAATAAAGGCAACTGTTTCACCAGCTTTAGCAGTGAAACTAACATGCTCAATTACTGCTTCAGAATTTTTTGCATAACGGAAAGAAACATCTTCAAAAGTTACTTGTCCTTTGCTTTGGCCCTCAGTCTGTGCTTGATCTTTTTCTTTGATACTGCTATCCAGTGCTAACACTTTGTTAATCCGGCCAGCCGAAACAAGGGTACGTGGTAAAACAATAAACAAAGCCCCCATCAGCAAGAAGCCAATTACAACCTGCATACCATAAGACATGAAAACAACCATATCACTGAATAGACCAAGCTTATCAGCAGATGCTGCGCTATGAATCAAATAAGCTCCAATCCAATAAATAGCCAGCGTTAAACCACTTGAAATTCCGCTCATAATCGGATTGAACAAAGACATGAAGCGGTTAATAAAAATATTAAGGCTAGTTACCTCGTCGTTTGCTGCACCAAATTTTGCATCCTGGTAATCTTCTGCATTATAGGCCCGAACAACCCGAATCCCTGTCAAACTCTCACGTGTCACACTATTTAATTTATCTGTCAAGGTTTGTACAATAGATTGCTTTGGAAAAGCCAAAGTCACTAAGACAATCGTCATTAATATAATGGCTGCAACCGCGACTAAAACAGCGATCAACCAAGCATCTGATTTGCCAACAACCTTCGTCATAGCCCAAATAGCCATGATGCTTCCTCGAATAACAACTTGTAATCCCATAGCGATAAACACCTGAATTTGGGTAATATCGTTGGTTGTTCTGGTCAGAAGGCTAGGGATAGAGAATTTTTTAATCTCTGAATCAGAATAATCCAAGACACGATTAAAAATATCCTCACGCAAGCGGGTAGTATAGCTAGAAGCCATCCGAGAGGACACAAAACCAGCTATTACCAAGGAGAACAAGCTGGCAAAGGATAGGCCCAGCATTTTCAAACCTGGTACCCATAGATCTCCTGTCGTTGTCCCCGGTGTCTGTAGTAAAGTTGTAATTTCTGACATATAAGTCGGAACTTCTAACTCTAGATAAACGGTCAGACAGATAAAAACAACTGTCATCAAAATCAGGCCGATTTCTTTTGACGTCAAGCGTTTAAATAATTTAAACATCGGCATCCTCGCTTTCTAATTTCTCAATATTTTGGTGAAATTTCGCCATAACCAGAGTGAAGGTTGCCAATTCTTCTTCTGAAACACCCTGGAGGAGACAGCGATCGATTTCATTAAAAAAATCATGTAACTCTTTCAATTGTTGTTTAGACTGGGCTGTTAAATGAATCATCTTGGCCCTTTTATCTGTCTCGCTTACCTCAAGAAAGATAGATCCATTTTTTTCCATCCGTTTGATTAGATTGCTGGCCACCGACTTAGAAATATCTAACTCATGCTCGATATCCCTAATAAAGGTCGAAAGTCCTCTCTTCGCTCGGTGAGATACGATGTGAAGAACTTGACCTTGTGGACCTCCCATAAATTCCATCCCACAAACCTTGGCGCGTTTCTCAATGATCCGTTGAGTTTTTCTGCCAAAGCGTTTGAATTCTAATAAAGGCTTTTCCAATACATGCTCCTTTCCATTTAGTTCTCTTGAGAACAAATAAGTTTCCGTGAGAACTATTCTACCACTTCAAAAGCGAAAGTCAAGAAAAAAGTTTCCGTGAGAACTATATTTTTTAAAAAAGAAACCGGGAACCAAAGTCCCAGTTCTATCTATTCAAAAAATCTCGCCATTCAGCTATTCTACGCCTCATCAACTCTTCTTTTAATGCTCTAAAAACGTCTATTAAATAGAAAAATGAGGTTCCCTCGTCTCATCTTTACTTTCTTCTTTTCTATGGAAATAGCCACTTAATATGAGGAGCCAATTCGGAAATCTGTTGATGGAGTTCGTTGAAACTAACATCTTTCACATGGTCCAAATTTAAAGAAATGGCACTTGCGTCTTGATCCTTAGGATAAAAATATAGAATTCGAATGTCCGGATCTGCAGACGTCCTATGAGACCGGTAAAGATCATATTCAATCATCTCAATCTCCTGCCATAAGAAGAACTTCTCGCTTTTATCTGATAGCCCTCTTAATCTCATTCCCGATTGATCTATCTCTAGAATCGGAGGTCTATGATTGGAAATATAGCCTAAAACAAACATCAAAATAGCAATGATCCCCACCCCCCAATGGACCATACTTAACATAACATCACTTTCTTCAGTAGTCCGACCATTTCTCTCATCCTCTTTGCTGGTTGGATTACGATAAATTATTTGATTCGCATTATTCTGACTTTCTAATGCAGTAGTCTGCTTATCTAAAGAGGCAAAGCCCATAGTAAAAAAGATTCCCAAGAGCAAGAGAAAGCCTATGAAATAAAAAGTTGAGCCATCGCGCTTATATACTTTCATTCTATCCCCCTATATGAGAATCCCTTCCAAATGATCCAGCTCGTGCTGACAGATTTGAGCTGGAAAGTCTTTCAGAGTTATGGTTTGTGGTTGCCAATTTCGATCTAGGTAATCGACAGTAATTTCTTGATAACGGGTTATAGATCTGCTACCAACAAGAGACAGGCAAGCTTCCTCTGTCTGATAAGGGCCTGACTTAGCGCGCAAGACTGGGTTAAACATAATGATTGGAACCAGCCCGTACATAAAAATGATCACGCGCTTCTTAACCCCAATCATATTGGCCGCAAGACCGACACAGTTTTCTTGATTGGCTAGCAGAGTATCCTGCAAATCTTGAGCAAGGTAGAGATCGGATTTTACAGCTACTTCTGATTTTTGCTGTAAAAAGAGAATATCTTTTACAATAGATTGTTGCATGTTACACCTCATATAATAAAGGCCTGATCAAGTCAGACCTTTACTCCTTTATTTTGCATGTCGTTCACTGATTTCTTTAGCCAGTACAAAGTTACCCAACGTTGCTGAACCATTACCAGCTACAGCTGGTGTCACAATATAATCACGAACATCTGGAACAGGAAGATAACCATTGAGTAGCACTGTGAATTTCTCGCGAACACGGTCCAACATGTGCTGTTGCGCCATTACTCCACCACCAAAGACAATCACATCTGGGCGGAAAGTTACAGTAGCTTGAATCGCAGCTTGAGCAATGTAGTAAGCTTGAATATCCCAGACAGAGCTGTTAAGCTCAATATTTTCACCACGGATTCCGGTACGAGCTTCCAAGCTTGGACCAGCTGCCAGACCTTCCAAACAGCCATTGTGGAAAGGACAGACACCATTAAATTCTTTTTCTACATCCATCGGATGCTTAGCTACATAGTAGTGACCCATTTCTGGGTGACCAGCACCACCGATAAATTCTCCACGTTGAATCGCTCCAGCTCCAATTCCTGTCCCAATTGTATAATAGACTAAGTTTTCAATACGGCCACCAGCATTGTTGCGAGCTACCACTTCTCCAAAAGCGGAACTATTAACATCAGTAGTGAAGTAAATTGGTACATTAAGAGCACGACGAAGGACACCAACGATATCCACATTCGCCCAATGTGGCTTTGGAGTTGTCGTAATGAAACCGTATGTTTTTGAATTTTGATCAATATCAATTGGTCCGAAAGAGCCAACAGCTAAACCAGCTAAATTATCAAAACGAGAGAAAAATTCAATCGTTTTATCTAAAGTTTCAATCGGTGTTGTAGTAGGAAACTGTGTTTTTTCAACAATTTCAAACTTCTCATCACCAACCGCACAGACGAACTTAGTCCCGCCAGCTTCCAAACTTCCATATAATTTTGTCATAAAATTCCTCTTCTTTTATGCTATCAGAATTAAGTTAATCAGACTTCCCTGACACCTTTAATCTGATTTGCAAGTTTTTCTTTTTTGCATTCAATTTATTATAGCATATCTCACGGCAACTATTTCACCAAACTAAATTTTTTTCATGCTTTTTTCAAGACATTTAACCAATATCCTGCTCCTAAAAAATATCCCCCAAGTTTTCTCGGGGGAGTTGTCAATTCACTTCTTACTCATAAATCAGTGGAAGCTGACTGTATTATTTTTTATGATCATTTTTGATTCTGGTGAGATATCCGTTTGTTCTAGTGTTATAATCGTTTCACCTTTTTCATCCAATATATGCCAAGCACCATCTTTATGTCCTAACAAAGCAACACCATTCTCTCCGCTATCTTCATCTTTATATGTTGTAGAAAATGCCTGATCCACACCCTCTAGTAAGCGCTCCTCTTTCGTACTAAGGGTTACCAAATAGTAAGCTCCCGCTCGAACACCTAGCGCATACTGATTATCAATCTGAGTGTACTTTTCATAAGCTGAGTGGGAAGATAAGGCGCTACTGAGAGTTTTACTCAATTGTTTCTTCACCTCTTCACTTCTTTTCTCATCTATAGATTGAATTGTTTTCTGTACATCTTTGACCTTAGCAACTTCCTGTCTTTTGGCTTCTCTAGCCTGATAAATCAAGAAGGTTCTCACCAAAAATGAACTCCCAAAAACCAAGCCGACAATCAGAGAAATGACATTAACTTTTTTCTTCATCCGATCCCCCATGTATCTATAAGTAGTATATAAGAAATGTTTCCTTATAACCTATAGCATAACAGAATATTTTTGAGAAAACAAATAAAACCTAGCAGAACTAGGTTTTATGATCTTATTCAACGGTTACTGACTTGGCCAAGTTACGTGGCTTATCAACATCCAGACCACGATGCAGGGTTGCATAATAAGCAACGAGCTGGGTTGGAACGACCATAGAAATCGGTGACAGATAAGGATGTACTTGACTGAGTACAATATCATCATTGTCTTTGGCTACATTTTCTTCAGCAATGGTCAATACATTGGCACCACGAGCTGCTACTTCTTGGATATTTCCCCGCGTGTGGTTGGCAAGGACAGGATCTGATAAGAGGGCCAGAACTGGTGTTCCTTCTTCAATCAAGGCAATCGTACCATGTTTTAATTCACCAGCTGCAAATCCTTCACACTGAATATAAGAAATTTCTTTAAGCTTGAGGCTGGCTTCCATAGCTACATAGTAATCTTGACCACGACCAATATAGAAGGCATTGCGAGTTGTTCCCAAGAGATTGTCAACCTTGCTCTCAATTAGCTCTTTCTCAGAAAGGGTCGATTCAATAGACTGGGCTACCAAGGATAGTTCATGAACAAGGTCAAAGGCTGCAGCTTTTTCCGAAGCATTGGCGTCTCCTACTGCTTTAGCTAAGAATGCCAAGGCAGCAATTTGTGCAGTATAGGCCTTGGTTGAAGCAACCGCGATTTCAGGACCTGCATGAAGAAGCATGGTATGATTGGCTTCACGAGACAAGGTTGATCCTGGCACATTTGTAACTGTTAGGCTTGGAATCCCCATTTCATTGGCCTTGACCAAGACCTGACGACTATCAGCTGTTTCGCCTGACTGACTAATAAAGATAAAGAGTGGTTTTTTACTGAGAAGTGGCATACCGTAGCCCCATTCAGATGAAATTCCCAGCTCAACTGGCGTATCTGTTAATTCTTCAAGCATTTTCTTAGAAGCAAAGCCAGCATGGTAAGAAGTCCCTGCTGCAAGAATGTAAATACGGTCAGCTTCTTGTACAGCCTTGACGATAGCTGGATCTACAACTACTTGCCCGTTTTCATCCGTATAAGCTTGGATGAGTTTACGCATGACAGTTGGCTGCTCATCGATTTCCTTGAGCATATAGTAAGGATAGGTTCCTTTACCAATATCAGACAAGTCTAACTCAGCAGTATAACTTTCGCGTTTCTGAAGGTTACCGTCATAGTCCTGAACCTCTATACTGTCTTTACGAACAATAACCAACTCTTGGTCATGGATTTCCATAAATTGATTGGTTTCCCGAATCATGGCCATGGCATCTGAGCAGACCATATTATAGCCTTCTCCCAGACCGACTAGAAGCGGAGATTTATTTTTTGCAACGTAAATGACCTCTGAATCCTCTGAATCAACCAAGGCAAAGGCGTAAGATCCACGGATAATATGAAGGGCTTTTTTAAAGGCCTCTAGGACTGATAAACCGTCTTCTTCAACAAATTTCCCAATCAAATGCACTGCAATTTCAGTATCTGTCTGACCTTTGAAATGGTGACCTGAAAGGTATTCTTCTTTGATCTCCAAATAGTTTTCAATGACTCCGTTGTGCACCAAGACAAAACGTCCTGTCTCAGAGCGATGAGGATGGGCGTTGCTCTCGCTTGGTTTCCCGTGAGTAGCCCAGCGGGTATGACCAATACCAGTCGAACCTGCCACGTCGATTCCAATTTTAGAACGCAGGTCTGCAATACGGCCGACAGATTTGACCAGGCTAGAATTTTTTCCTGTTGTTACAAAAATTCCAGCTGAGTCATAACCACGGTATTCCAATTTTTCCAAACCCTGCATTAAAATATCTGTTGCGTTGCGATTTCCGACAACTCCGACAATTCCACACATACTTACTAATTGAGTGATGCACCACGGACATCACTACTCTCCTTTAAAATTGGTATAGTCTGATACATTAGGTATCAAACAAGCAAGAACAGTATATAGTTTTCTTTTTCCCTTGTCAAGCTTTAAAATTGGTATAGCTAAAAAATATAAGATATACTCTCCATCTTAGCCAAGCAAAAACCCTGTTACCAAAGATAACAGAGTACTCACTCACTCAAAACCATTGTTTTGACTTAATTCTTTAAACCAATAACCTGATTTCTTAATAATCCGTTCTTGAGTTTCCAAATTCAATTCAATCAGGCCATAACGGTTTTTATAGCTATTGAGCCAAGACCAGCAATCGATAAAGGTCCACATGAGGTAGCCTGTACAGTTGGCCTCGTCTTGAATGGCACGGTGGAGCTGGCGCAGATGGCCTTTGACAAAGTCAATACGATAATCATCTTGGATAAAGCCATCTTTACGGAATCTTTCTTCATCTTCAACTCCCATTCCATTTTCCGTCAGCATCCATTCGATATTGCCATAATTTTCTTTGATATTTTGAGCGATATCATAAATCCCTTGCTCGTATATTTCCCAGCCACGGTGGGGATTGATTTTACGACCAGGCATGACATATGGCTCATAGAAATGCTCTGGCAGGAGTGGACTGTCCGGATGCTTTGCAAAACGCGGTGCCATAACCCGCAAAGGCTGGTAGTAATTGACTCCAAGGAAGTCCACGGTGTGCTCGCGAATGAGTTCCAACTCCTCCGCTGTATAATCTGGCAGCAAATCATGCTCAGACAAAATCTCCACTAACTCCTCTGGATAAGTCCCTAAAACAGATGGATCTAAGAAAGATTGGGCTTGGAAGAGGTCTGCAATACGCGCAGCCTTCACATCAGCAGGATGTTGGCTTCGGGGATAAGCCGGTGTCAAGTTTAGGACAATCCCAATCTTAGAGTCAGGCAAGATTTCATGACAAGCCTTGACTGCAAGACTACTAGCTAGTTGTGTGTGATAGGCTACCTGAACCGCTGCTTTTGCATCTACCTTGTGAGGATAATGGGCATCATAAAAATAGCCAAACTCCACCGGAACGATAGGTTCATTAAAGGTAATCCATTGATCTACCAAGTCCCCATAGGTCTCAAAACAGAAACGAGCATAGTCAACATAGGCCTTGATGGGTGCCTTATTTTCCCAACCATCCCCATCTTCTTGAAGTGCAAAAGGCAGGTCAAAGTGGTAGAGATTGACTAAAAGGCGGATTCCCTTAGCCTTAATGGCTTCAAAGACCTGTCTGTAGAAAGCCACTCCTTGAGGATTAACTTCGCCTCGGCCTTGTGGGAAAACCCGTGACCACTGGATAGAAGTTCGAAAGGCTGTATGACCTGTCTCGGCTAGAAGATCAATATCTTGCTCCCAATGTTCATAAAAAGTAGATGTTTGTTCTGGGCCGATTTCATTGTAGTAGCGATTAGGCTCCACTTTGTACCAGTAATCCCAAAGATTGTCACCCTTGCCGTCACCAGGCACGCGGCCTTCAGTTTGCGGACCAGATGTGGAAGAACCCCAAACAAAGTCTTTTGGAAATGTAAGCATATGGTTACCTCACTTTATAAAGTCACCTTCATTATACTCTTTCTGATGGTATAAAAACAGGACCTATTTATTCCAATTTTTCTGCTTTTTAAAGAGAAAAATTCTAAATAGATCCTTAGCTTTATCTGATTCATTAGTCTACTTGCTGGCGGTAGGCCTTTGGCGACTTGCCACAGAGTTTTCTAAATACTTTGTAGAAATATCCAACATTGCTGTAACCCACTGCATAACAGACATCTTCAATACTGTCATTGGTTGACAAAAGCAACTGTTGGGCCGCCTTAATTCTCTGCTTATTCAGAAGCTCAGCAAAGGTCGAATTGGTCTCACGCTTAATCAACTGTCCTAGGTAGACCGGATTAATAAAGAGGTCTTTACTGATATCCTTTAAAGACAGATCCTTTTGATAATCGCGACCAATGACTTCTAGAACACTGGCGACGTTTTCATTCATACGATACTGAGCAAATAGATGAGTTAGCTTTTGCTTAATATAATCTAGCAGGTCCTCAAAGGACATCATGCCTTCAATCTCCTTGATAATGCTGGTCATATCATCTGGTTTCAAATGCTCGAACAAATGATAAACATCCATCATAAATTGAATAAAGAGCTGTTTGGTAATCGATATCCTTGGTGTGTGACTCAAGACGACACCTTTTAGCAAGTCTAATTCGTCCAAAATCTGATTGATATTCCCCTGAATAATCACACGATACATGGGTTCATAGTATTGGAAAAGGGGATCCGCCTGATGCAGGCCAACCGTTCCATAAAAGACAACTTTCTCAAGATTGGATTTGAATTGTTGCAAATTATCTTTGTAAGGAGGCTCCAGCTCTATCTGGTAGAGGCTCTCTTCTTTCGTATGTGATAGGAAAAGATATAAGGTCTGACCAGATACGGAATAAGAAGTAGAAGCGATACCTTGAGGGATTCGACTAGCTCCTAGCCAAATTGTTCCTTCCTTTTCTAACAGTCTAGTCAAATCCTCCTCTGATAGACCATCTTGGAAAATTGCTTCCATTTGATGGTGAGAAGATTGGTCAAATTGCTTGGAAAGTTTCTCTAAAATAGCTGCAAGCTCAACCTTATTGACAGGTTTGACCAAATAATCAGCCACCTGCAAATTTAGGGCCTTTTTGACATATTCAAACTCCTGATAGCCTGACAAGATGATAAAGGCGAGTTTAGGTAGGCTTTCTTTCATCTGGGCAATCATTTCTAGGCCATTCATACCTGGCATATTGACATCGGTGATGACCAAATCAACAGGGTGGTTTTTAACATAGTCTAGCGCTTCTTCAGCATCATTGGCTGTTGCCACAACCTCCATATTCCATTTTTCAAAAGGGATGAGAACTTTCAGACCTTCGGTAATCATGTATTCATCATCAACTAGTAATACTTTATGCATGGTGTTTTCTTATTCATCCTTGATCTCTATAATATAGCGAACGCCCCTATTTTCTCCCGACTCTACAGCAATGCTATAGCGATCTCCAAAGAAAAGCAAGAAACGTTCGTGGATATTGATAATCCCAATCGAGGTCCTTTTCTCCTTATTTTCCGAATTTTCCAATTGACGATTGGCTAAAATTTGTTGGATTTCTGCAAGCTTGTCAGCCTTTATTCCACGGCCATTGTCTTGAACAATGATTTGAACTGCATCAGATTTTTTCAAGACTTTGACACTGATTACATTATCCTTTCTGCGATAGTCCACGCCGTGGACGAAATAGTTCTCCACCAAAGGCTGGATAGTAAACTTAGGAATAATCATTCCTTTAAGCTCCTCAGCAATGGTAAAGCCATAAGCAACCGAGTTTGGATGGCGCACCATACAGAGATAACTATACTTACGACAGAACTCCAATTCGCTTTCCAAGGTTACCTGCGTCTCATCAGAAATATTGTTTCTCAGCAAGCTACTAAATTCATAAATAATATCCGCAAGTTCTTCTTGGCTCTTCATAACCGCATACATACGGATAAACTCCAGAGTGTTATACATAAAATGCGGATTGATTTGGGCCTGCAGAGCCCGCATATTGGCATCTTTTTGACTCAGCTGTAGCTGGTAGATGTCATGAATATTGCGGTCAAGATTATCCAACATGGTGTTGGTGTTATCAGCAATCAAGAGCAATTCCTGCTCCTTGGTTGCAGTCTCAATCCTTAGGTGACTGTCTCCTTGTCCTATCGCTTGGATCGTATCCACCAAATCAATAACTTGGCTCTGATAGTTGCGGAATACTCGTTGCAGAATCAGATAAAGACTTCCTGTTAGAATTGCACTAATAGCCACTATGGCAAGGGCATTTACTAAACTTCTCTCTAAAACATAATGTTCTGGAACAGCCACTTGAACACCATAGCCATGAGGTGTCTCCTTGACCAGCCAATTCTTACTTTTCCCTTCCCCAAATGTCAGCATATTTTTTTGAAATGGAGAAGTTATTTTTACCAGTACAGGGGTTGTATTTCGAATATTGTCAATCGTTTGTTCAAAAACTTGAGAATCAATCGTTAGATAAGCGACCCCGATATGGTTGCTGGTGACGCTGTCATAAATAGGGATTGGAAAAGCATTCTTAGCTGGCTTATATTTACTAGCTTCAACTTGCATTCCTCCTTGTTTTTGACGAGTTGAAACAAAGACTGTCTTATAATCCTGCAACGCAACATCAAAACCTGCCACAAAATCATTCTGCAGATAAATATCGGCAATATTCTCGTGTAGCGAAACTTCAACAATCCCAAGAAGACCATTATTTAAACGCCAATAAATGTATTCGGATGGCGACATGGTGAAATAATTATAGACACCTTCCAACTTGGCCTGGTTACCTACAAGGCTTTTAGTGATTTGAACACCACGCTGATAGTAGGATTCAACTTCGTCAACAAGTCTTGTTGAAATACGCTGAGAAGTTTCTGTTACTTCTTGAACCTTGGACTGCCAACTGGCATAAGAGATTAACAAAGCTACAAAACCGACAATGACAAACATGGTCATCGCATAGACTCTTAGCAAGGAATTTAACCAAAATTTTTTCATGGTTGGTCCACTAATCTAGAAGCAATCAACTGATAGACTGGTTCTAATAAATCACTGATAAAGAAATGCCAAGCACCCAGAAAGACAAAGAAAACCAAGGCAGGCATGTAATAAAAGATTGCCATAATCATGGCCGTTCCAAATGCAATCTTAAACATTGCACCTACATTCAAAAACATGCCAATAAAGGAAAGCTTAATCGAATTAATATAAGATAACTCGAAATAAACTTGCAATTTCAAATAAACCGCGTAAGCTAGTGGCAACAAAAGAGCTAAAAGCAGGTTTAAAATACTGATAATCACAGTTAAAATAGACTGAGGAAGCTGAACAAGAAGATAGAGGCCATACAAGAAAACTGCCTCAATTGAAAGTAGGGTATAAAAAACCTGATTAGAACGAAGAAAGTTCTCTTTAAATAAAGACCAAGCCTCTTGCCACTTATAAGCTTTATAATCATATCGGTATTGAGCAAAAAGAGTCATTAAAACCGTACTAGCAGGTGCTAGACCAAACAAGACACCACCACAGAGAGTCAGGACTAAAAAAATTCCCGATGCCAGCATTGCCATATAAATTTTTTGAAAAATTAATTCAATAAATTTTCCCATATCCTACCTCTTCTATTTCATCTTCAATCTAAAGTTCATATAAACAAATTATACCATATTTTAGATCCTTGCTCTTTTCAAAATTGAACAATCGAACAAGAAAAAAACAAGGAGGTCGGGATCTACGTCCCAACCTCAATGTTTACCTCGGCTTATTTTTTAGCAGCCAAAAATTCATCGTATTGTTTTTGCATTTCTTTCAGTACTCTGTCGTAAGCACCTTCAGATTTTAGTTTTTCCATCAATTCTGGAATAGCTTTTTCTGGGTCCACTGTACCAGTGTTAATTGCTGTATCAAATTGTTGCATTGTGTTTGTAACAGCTGTGATATCAGATTTAACTGGTTCTGTGTTGAAGATAAATCCAAGAGCTGGTGATTCTTTTGCTTCAGCCAATTCTTTCTTAGAATCTTCAATTTGTTGATCAGTTACATTTTCGTTGATGTAAAGGATCCAGTTGTTACCAGTGTTCCATCCAGACATGTGAGTGTTTCCGTTATAGCCATCCAAGACTTTTACACGGTTTTCTGAACCTTTAACTTTTTCCCAGTTTTCTCCTTCTGGTCCATAAACAAGTCCATTAAGAAGTTCTGGGTTAGTGTTCAATTCGTTCAATACTTGCATTGCTTTTTCTTTGTTCTTAGAGTTGTTTGAGATGACAAAGTTAGCAACTTGAGTTGTTTGGTTTTTCTTGATGAATTTAGTAATTGGTTTGATTTCGATCTTACGGTTTGCCACACGTGAAAGCAAGCTGTTACCATAGTCAGCAGGACCTACTGTTTCTTCACGAACAAGCCATGTATCACTGTTGTGTTCGTAAGTGGTATCACTTGTTGCTACGTCTTTAGGAATGTATCCAGCATTGTAGAATTTGTGAAGAGTCTTCAAGTGTTCTACGAAGCGAGGAACTTCATAACGGTTGACGATCTTAGTAGTGTCACCTTCCATATCGATAACAAATGGAAGACCGTTTGCTACTGGGTAGTCAAAGTTTTCTGATGGAATGAAGTTTTTACCAATTGCAAATGGAACAACGTTTGGATCTTTTTCTTTGATTGCTTTCAAAACAGGTTCAAGTGTTTCATATGAAGTTACGTTTGAAATGTCAATTCCATATTTTTCCAAAAGTGGACCATTGAAAGCAAAGTTTTGTGATGATGCAACGTTAGCCGCTACTGGAACAGCATAGATCTTACCATTTACAGTGTTACCTTTGATGTAAGCAGGATCGAGTGCTTTATAAAGTTCTTTTCCTTCTTTCTTATAAAGGTCTGTCAAATCAGCATATGCACCTTTTTGAGCAGTTACAACATAGTTATCAGCAAAAGCGATATCATAGTTTTCACCAGATGAAGTAATTACAGACATTTTCTTGCTGTAGTCACCCCAACCAAGGTATTGCATTTCCAATTTAGCATTGACTTTCTTTTCCAAGATCTTGTTAGCATTTTCCAACAATTTGTCCAAGTTGTCTGGTTTATCACCGATTTGGTACATCTTAATGGTTGTTGGACCATTTTCTGAACTAGATGATTTACTGCTACCGCAGGCAGCCAAAGCTGTAATCAAGAGTGCGCTGGCTGAGAAGAGTGCGACTTTTTGCCACTTTTTCATAAGAAAAACTCCTTTATTTTTATTTTTTAATAAACAATTTAATGAACTGATAAGCTCAGTTACGAAGCTTGCTTCAAGGAAGACCAAACTTGACAGGCAGGTTTAGGACTTTTATTCCTTGACCCCACCAATCGTTAAACCTTTTACGAAATAACGTTGGAAGAATGGGTAGAGCATTGCAATTGGCAAGGTTGCCACAACCACCATGGCCATCCGACCAGTTTCTTTAGGCAGACCACTAGCTGCCCCAGCAACTTGTGATGAAAGACCTGTTGATTTTGCGATGTAGTCCATATTTGATTGGATTTGCATCAGCAAGTATTGCAAAGGATAGAAATCTGGATTTTTGATATAAAGCAAGGCATTGAACCAGTCGTTCCAATAAGCTAGAGCTGTGAAGAGACTGATTGTGGCAATACCTGGTAGAGCAAGTGGTAAACAAATTTGGAAGAAAATCCGTGTTTCACTTGCACCATCAATCTTAGCTGACTCAAGAATCGCTTCTGGAATCGTCCGCTTAAAGAAAGTACGCATCAAGATAATGTTAAATGGAGAAAGCAACATTGGTATAATCAAGGCCGCAATGGTATCTCCGATTCGTAGCAACTGAGTTACCACGATGTAACCTGGAATCATACCTGCATTAAAGAGCATGGTAATCAAAGCAAATACTGTAAAGAAGCGTTTGTATTTAAATGTTCTTCTAGAAATTGCATATGCGTATGTCGTTGTCATGAAGACATTGACGCTGGTACCGACTGCTGTCACAAACAGAGTGATAAAAAGGGAGTTTAAAATTTTGTCCTTAAACTGTACCAGGAAAAGATAACCGTCAAAGCCAAATTTAGAAGGCCAGAAGCTGAAACCATTTGTAGCTATCACAGACTCATTTGTAATAGAGATCATAATAACGAAGATAAATGGTAAGATACAAGATAGGGCAATAATCCCAATTAAAATACTGAAAAATAAGTTAGCTGGCTTACTGAAGGCATGGATACCAACGTTATCGATTTTTTCTTTTTTGATTTTTTCCGATTTTTTCATTGGTTCCTCCTTTCTAGAATAGCGCAGAATCTTTATCTATGCGACGAACAATCAAGTTAGATACTAAAACGAGTATTAAACCAACAACGGATTGGTACAATCCTGCGGCTGCGGCCATTGTGATGTCCCCAGTTCCTGAAAGTCCATTGTAGACATATACGTCCAAAACGTTGGTAACGCTATAGAGAGATCCTCCTCCTCCGTTACGGGTTACTGTATAGAAGAGACCGAAATCCGCGCGGAAGATATTTCCGACTGCTAGAATGGTCAAGACCGTAATCAGAGGTGTTAGCTGAGGCAAGGTAATGTTGCGAATGCGTTGCCACTTGGTCGCACCATCCACTGTTGCAGCTTCATAGTAGGTCGGGTCAATCCCCATAATGGTTGCATAGTATATAACACTACTATATCCAAGCCCCTTCCAAATACCCAAGAAGAGCAAAAGAGCCGGCCAAATTCCTAAAGTTGTATAGAAGTTAATGGCTTCCTTTCCAAAACCTTGAAGCAAGTGATTAATCAGTCCTTTATCAATGTTTAAGAAAGCATCTACAAAGTAACTGATAATAACCCAAGACAAGAAATAAGGAAAGAGCATCGAAGTTTGGTACACTTTCACTAACTTCTTAGATCGCATTTCACTAAAGATAATCGCAATCGCCACTGCAGCAATCAAACCTAGAATGATAAATCCAAAGTTGTAGAGCAGGGTATTACGGGTAATGATAAATGCGTCCCTCGAACTAAATAGGAATTTGAAGTTATCCCATCCCACCCATTTACTATTTAAGATACTGGCAATGAAACCATCAGGGTGAATGTGGAAATCCTGGAAGGCAACTACGTTTCCGAAAACCGGAATGTAGAAGAATAAAATCAACCAAATAACTCCTGGCAGAACCATGAGCAAGAAAACGAAATTTTCTTTTAATGTTTTTATCAACTTTTTCATGCAAATCTCCCTTTCTATTTAGTTGACACCGTTTTCACATTTCTATTATATGCTTTTTTAATAATAATTTTAAACTCCAAATTATAGAAAAAACTATACAAATTATTTATCCAATTTATAGATAAAAATGAGATGAAAAAGCCGACCCCCAAAAGGTCGGCTTTTTGCTAAGTCGTATAAATCGTTGAGGCCGTTGCAATCAAGTGCCATTGGTTGGCAGTTGTCGCTGTCAAACCTTGGTCCTTATAGAAATCATTAAAAGGCAAGATTTCTTGTTCTAATTCTTCGACACGATCGATTTGACCTCTAATGTATTTCTCTAGGCGTTCTTGTGCTCGTTTGATCCGCTTGAGTAAACCTCCAAAGCGAATGTCAATTGTGTCCAAACCAAAAATCTTATTTTCCTGCTGCCATTGACGACTAAATTGGTCCGAAAAGTCTTCAACCATTTGGTAAAGCTGGGGTAGATCTTTTTCAGCTAAGGCTGACAAATGTTCTTTATCACCATTACGATAAGCTTTCTGAATACCAGATGTTATGGAAATCTTCAAAGCTAAGAGTGCATTTAACTGGGCTTGGGTCTCAAAAATGTAGGCATATTCGCCCGCTCTTTTGCTGACTTCTCCTAACTGCTGGGCAGAGGAGGCAAAATGTTGCTTGTCTTTCTCAGGTCTGATATGCTGTTCCAACAAGGGGCAGAGAACGTCCTGATAAAGGACATAGCGATTTGGATTAATACCACTGAGGTTTTCTGGTAAACCTGGCAAGAGATTGGCCAAGTCTATTTTCATAAAATCATCAAAGTCAAGCCCTGTGCTCACTAAGAAGTGTTCTGAAACTTTCTTCAAGTCATTTCGATAAGCTAGTTCCGCCCAAATCTGCAGAGCAGGTAAGATTGAGAATTGAGAAGTTTCTCCACCATTATCTCCCCAGCCTGTCACAATCACTTCCTTGACCTGATTTTTCCTGCAGGCCTTATTGGCTTCGATGGCTACCAAGCGACTGAAATGATTGTGTGGTGTAAAGCCAATCCACTTCCAAGCGCCACCAGCAAAGGCAATATTTTGACTGATTTTATGATGATTTTGGAAGTTGCGATTGTATTTTTCCTCGCTATCCTGATAATAATCCCAATAAACCAAGGTCACTCGCTCTTTTAGACGATCCAGATAAACTCGGGTTTCTTCTGGGATTTCTACATCACGGTCGTACTGACCATCTGCAGACATGAGTTTGAAGAACATATCGCTCCACATCTGACAGTGGAAACCATACTTATCTGCAATATCCAAGACTCGCTCAAGGTGTTGACACATGAGAAGACTGCGGTTTTGGAAACCATGTTGAATCAAATAACGTCCGAGACCGACCAAGTGGGCTTCGTCCATGCCGATATTAATCTTGCGTGTACGCAGATGGGCCATGGTCTGGAACATACCTTCGATTAGGTCATAAACTTTTTCTTCACCAATCAGCAGGATATCCTCAACATCTCGCAGTTCTTGCACTTCCTTGACACCCCATTTGACAAAAGCTGACAAGTGAGCCAAGGTCTGAATACAAGGAACAAAGGCTATATCAAAATCTGCTGCATAATCTTCAATCTCTTGCAATTCTGCAACGGTGTAGCGTCCTCTGAAATAGCCAAAATAAGGCTGATTTTCTATCTCGTAGGTGTCTTCCATATAAAGTTCAAAGGTGGAATACCCCATCAAAGCCAAGACCTCAATCATCTGCTTAGCTGCGTTTAGGTTTAAGACGGCATTGCGGGAACAGTCAGCCATATAGGCCAAATCCTCATAGGCTGCTTCTTCCTCAATCTGCACTTCGTCTTGACCTGATCCAAGCGCAGAAGATAAAAGCACCAAAGCTCGATAGAGCTGATGAGGTTGCTTAAAACTAACTTGATAACGCCCCTGACGTCCTTCAACCTTGATCGATGTAGCTGAATCAGTGACAAGACTGACTTCAATCTCGCCCAAGTTCAAATAGTCTTCTAAGCGAGCAAGAGCTTTTTCTTGTTTATTAGATAATCCTAAGAATGTGGCCATTGGCCTTCCTCCTGTAACCAGTTTACTAAAGCACCATACAGATTAGCCTCTCCTTGGTAGGTGCAGGCCAGAATCTCTGGTACAACCGAATATTCTTCATAGCGATCAACATAATAAGCAATCGCTGAGCGGACACCTTGGATAAAATCAGGATTTTGGCTGATAGAGCCACCCAGACTTATCACATCCGGATCAAATAAATACTGAATATTGAGCAGGCCCTTAGCAAGGTTTCGGTTCATCTGCTCCATTGCTGCTTGGCAAGTTTCATCTCCTGCAGCCGCCGCTTCATAGATCTTCTTACCATTCCAGTCTTGCGAGCCAGTACTAGCTTGAACAGAACGAACAAGACTACCTGTTGAAGCAAGAAGTGACCAATTCCCTAGCGTCTCAGCTGGTTCAGACAAGAGCATATAACCAAATTCTCCACCCAGATGGTGCTTGCCACGGTGCAATCTGCCATTGAAAATCATGGCACCACCAATACCAGTACCAACTACCACACAGGCTGCATTTTCTAGCTCAGGGTGAGCTAGCAGCTCGCTTAAACCAACGCAGTTGGCATCATTTTCTAAATGAATCGGTAGATCATGAGAGGCTAGCTTATCATACCATGAAAAACCATGAATATAAGGCACTGCGCTAATCCCACCAATAATACCTGTTGCTCGATCAACTGCCCCAGGCACACTCATGGCAATGCCCTGGTAAGCTCGCTTAGAAAGGCAAGAATCCAACCAAGCCAGCAAGTCGCCTAAATTGTCAGGCGTTGCAAGCTCTTGCTTTTCCAGTATTTCCCCTTCTTTAGACATAGCCGCAAACTTGATACCTGTTCCACCTATATCGACTGTTGCAATGACCATGCTTTTCTCCTTTACTTATTTTATTAATTCTAAGGCTGGGGCAAGACGCCCCAGTCTCAGTTTAATCTTTTTTCAAAAGCTCTGTACGAATTTCCTGTGGTCCTAGGACTCCGGACTTTTCAGGCACTACTTCTTCTAAAAGGTTAACTAGCGTTTGGGAAGAAGTAGTCACTTCCTGCTCTTCTTGGGTCATATTATAGTAACGATGGATGATTCCTGACTCGTTTTCAGCCACTTTCAAGGCGGTTGGACAGATTTCAGGCAGGCTGAGAGCTGGGTGATCCAGGGCTTGTCCAGTTGCTACAACACTTCCTTCTTGTTTGGAAATTTGCAGAGCTGTAAACGGCGTTTGGAAGGCTTTCGCCCGACGATAAGCACTAAAGCGCTCTTGTGGCTGGTGACATTCCACAGTGTACTCAACTTGGAAGTCACGCAAGCACTGTGCTTCTGGTGTTGGGAAATAGCCCCAGTCGCCCAGTTCACCTGTTGCCCGCAGAATGGTAACAGCAATCGTATCATCACCTAAAATCTCGTATTCATTTAGACCTTTATTAGCTACTGTGACAGCTTTTTGGTCATCATAGAGGCTAACGAAGGCTTGTTGGTGCTGTGGATTTTCTGGATTTTCCCATGAAGCAGCTGGCTGGTTATTACGACGAACAACTTCATAAATGCTGTCTGAATCGTTGGTTTTACTGCTGTTGTGGGTTCTGAAAAGAACACGGATGCGGTGATCTTTAGCAGTATTTGAAAAGCGAGTCTTAAAGCGCAGTTGCGGGCTGTCCGCAAAGACTGTCAACTCAGTCGTCAAGATCATGGTTGTCACTTCTGACGAACGACCCGCTGAGCGAGTCATAAATTCAACAATGCCTTTTTGCTCTTGCTCAAGCAAGTCATCAGCACTTACTGGCAAGGTCAATTCATGACTCAACTCTACTTTAGTATAGCGTGCATTATTTTCCAAAACCTTAACGCCAGCTAGTTTTGCATAGATTGGCTCTGTATCTTTTGGCTGGAAGTAGATATACTCATTTCCAATATCACCACGATCTTCAAATTGGAGGAAGTCTTCATAGGCTTCATGAGTTGACTTATCGTAAACGGTCAAGTCTTCATCAAAGCTAACAGTCACAAACGGAGTATCAATCACGCCATTGCGGTAGAGTCCTTCATGCTCTTCTTTTGCACCAGGAAGCAATTGGAAGGTTTTCCAAGATAGAGGTGCTAGATGAAGCGGCAAAGTTACGCGCAACTGACGAGCAATATAAGCCTGACGGAAGCGATCCTTTGGAAGGTCATATTGGAAATTAGCTCCCAAATCTTCGATTTTGGCTTCAACAGGACGACCATCCAAATCCTTGACAATCAGGTCTGGAATCGTCAGATCTGCCATTCTCCGGTAGGCTTCGGTCGGATGCGCCTCCTTGAAATCACAAGTCGCAAATGTCACATCCACAGAAACTGTGTCGACCTTATCATGGAGTCCCGTATTGACAACAGTGAAGAGCAGGTCACTCTCTGCTTGACGGCTATCTAATTTTTGTTTCCATACTTCCAGCAGGTTGCCTTTGACAAATTCTCCCACTTGATTGACTTTGGCAAAGCGAGTCTCCATTTCACGGTGAACTTCGTCTACACTACAGCCACAAATACTATCGTGTGGAGCATTTTGCAAAAGGGTCTTCCAAGCATAAGTCAGCTGGTCTTTGTGATTGTGACCTCCTGTGATAACAGTCAGAGGCTCAACTACCTGCTCTAGCAAGTTACTATTTTCTTGGAAAGCTTGTTTTAGATAGATACGGGCTGAGGAAGTGTTAGCTAAAGTGTACCAACCGTCTGTTTCTTGGCTGGTCAATTCGCCTTGAACTGTAGACAATTCCTCAGGAAGAGCTACTTCCACAGCCTGCATATAGTCATCAAAAGAACTATGCACAAAGTTAATATCTGGATAAAGCTCATTGGCTACTCGGATAGCTTGGCTGAGATTGCGCTGAACTGGCTGGTGGTCACAGCCGTTCATCATCAGCCATTGGTTTGTAGAGGCGTAGCACTTCACATCTGCTAATTTTTGCTCCCAAAAAATCTTCGCTTCCTCAGGGTCGACTGGGATTTCATTCCCATTACTATACCAGTTGGCAAAAAGGATCCCTAGGACTTTACTTCCATCGGCACCCTGCCAGTACATTTCAGAGTACTGAGAAGTGAATTGCTCGTCCTCTAAGACTTGGTTATCAAATCCGATTGGCTTCACTCCTCGACCGAAAGCTGCTACATGAATTCCTGATTGCTGCAAAAGCTGAGGTGCCTGCCCCATATTCCCAAAAGTATCTGGGAAATAACCAATCTGAGTGGACTTGCCCCACTTTTTGCACTCCTGCTGACCAATTAAGGTATTGCGGACATTGGCTTCGCTGGAAATCAGATAATCATCTTGTAAGATATAGAAAGGCCCGATTTTCAGTTTGCCTTCGTCAATGTAGTGCTGTAGCTTGGCCCGATTTTCAGGACGGATTTCCAAATAATCATCCAAAACAATGGTTTGTCCATCTAGATGGAAACTTTTAAAGTCAGGATCGTTTTCAAAAAGATCAAAAAGGTTGTCAAATAACTCTACCAGCTGCATCCGGTGGGACTCAAAAGGGAGATACCATTCTCGATCCCAGTGGCTGTGAGAAATAATATGTACAGTAATATTTTCCATTTTATACCTCTATTTTTAAAATTTTATACGTCAATTCTTAAATCGTAATAGTCTAATACTAATTCGCAGAACATCATATTTGCCCAGCTGAACCATTCACGAGAATACTTAGTCGGATCGTCCACATGGAAGCTCTCATGCATGACACCTGTGCCTCCGTCACAATCCACCAAGAGGTCTAAGATCCGACGTTTTTCTTCCTTATCGTACGTGGTCAAACCTTGAATTGCCAAGGCAATCGGCCAGATATAACGATAAAAGGTGTGTGAACTTCCGATTCCTGCAGCTCGCTCTCCTTCATAATAGTAAGGATTTTCAGGGCTAAGAATCGTGCGGCGTGTCGCTTGGTAGACTTCGTCATCTATCGAGCAAAAGCCCAGGTATGGCGCCGCCAATAGACTCGGTACATTGGGATCATCCATAATGCTGGCATTCCCCAAACCATCTACCTCAAAAGCGTAAATCTTTTCACCTTTGGCATTTTTGGTATAGGCGTAGTTTTCAATTCCGTCTTTGATTTCTCTTTGCAGACGCTGTGCATGCGGAACAATCTCCTCAGCGCCATCCAGATTCAATGTTTCAAAGATTTCTGTCACATAGCCTAAGACAACCGTTGCAAACATATTCGACGGCACTAAATAGCTGTAGATACAAGCATCATCACTCGGACGAAAGGCTGACCAAGTCATCCCTGTCACGGCAAAGTCAGGCCCTTGCCCTTTATTAACTAGTGTATCTTCCTTGCGGTCCGTATCACGTACAAAACGATAGGAAGAGCGACTGTGATCTTGTTCTACCGTCCAAACCCGAAGAATTTCTCTGACACCCGCCACAAAAGTAGCATCTAGATGACTCGTCTCACCAGTCTCTTTCCATAAGAGATAAGCCAGTTGCAGAGGATAGCAGAGTGAATCCACTTCATACTTGCGCTCCCAAATCCAACCAGACAAGTCTGTATGGTCTGTCTCATGATGTCCCTTCCAGTTATCCGCGATATTAAAAGCGTTGGCATAGGGATCTTTTAAAATCAGTGTCATCTGACGTTTGACCAGACCAGCAATTGTTTTGCGTGTTTTCGGATCTTCCTTAGCTACAAAGAGATAGGGTTTTAGCTGAGCTGTCGAATCTCGTAGCCACATAGCTGGAATATCTCCCGTCAAAACAAAGGTTGAGCCATCTTCTAATATTTCTACTGTATTATCTAAAGTGTCTGTATAACAACGCTCAAAAACGGATACCCAAGATGGATGTTCGTGGGCTAACTGGGCAACAGACTCCAGCCATTTCCCGACGATTTCTTTTGAATAAACCATTATTTTCTCCTTTTTCATAGTCCTTTACATCCTCTAGTATAGGCTAAACCGTTTTCAAAATATATACACAAACTAAAGTCGTTTTGAAACAAACTTATGAAAAAAAAGTTGGGATTCCCCAACTTTTTCTAATTTGACTTCTCTGAATATTCTTTATATCCGTCAGTTGCAAGCTCTGCCTTCAACCCTTCATAGTCTTCAGTTCCCCAACTAGAAATCTTTTCTGCCGTTTCAAGGTCTAGATTGCCATCCTTCAACAAGTAAGCTTCATAACCAAAGTACTTGTAACGAACATCAGTAGATCCACCAATTCCAGTGTGTGTCACTTTATAAACTGTAATGAGCGCAATTTTTCCAGTTGATGTTTTATCTTCACCAGGAATTACTTTTAAGTAGCTTCCCTGTGATTCCAAAACATAAGTATTAAATGAATCGTTTTTGTGTTCAGACTTGCTGTAATCTTCATTCTTCTTCAAAAGATCAGCAAAATTCTTCACATCTTTCAACTCTTTCAAACCTTCAACAGTTACTTCAACAGTCTTGCTATCAACCATTTTCCCTGAAGATTTCAGAGTATCGATATAATCTGAGCTAACTTCTAATGTTACTTTATCCCCATTTTTAAGGTTAGTAGGACGTTTACCATTTTCAAATTCGAAATAAGTTTCGTCATCATCATTTTCGGCAATAGAGATCGTACCATAACCATTAAATCCTGAGAAGGTTACCGGAGTCTCTTTGAGCAAATCAGATGCTGAAACCTTTTCATATTTTTTCAAGTTTTTAACTTTGAAAGTCTTCTTTTCAACTTTGAATGGTGAATTTTTTGAGTTCGTTGTTACAGCGAAAGTAACCTCATCACCATTTTTAAGACCATTTGTTTTATCAAATTCATAACGAACACTATTAATCATAGCTTCCGCTTGAACTAGCTTAGATGCCAACTTAGTGTCTCCTGACACTTGTGCGTAAGTAATAGAGTCTCTCTTAGCCAGGCCAGCTGCCTGCTCTTTATTAAAACCAGCTTTTTGGTAAGATAACTCTGCCACTTTTTCAGCAATATCTTGACTATTATAAGTCACTGTTCCAGATCCTTCATAACCAGAAAATTCAACTTTTACATCGTTAATCAAACTTTGTGGTTGTGACTGGATAACATTGTATCCTATAAAAGCTACAATGATGACTGCCACTGCCACAAGAGCCGCAATGACTTCCTTGCGTTTTGTTGCAAATAATCCTTTAGCTTTTTCAACTACTTTTTGGGCATCAAACTGTTGAGTAGAACTTTCAGTTGACACTTTTGCGCCTTCTTGTTGTGCTGGCTCAGAGTTTTTCTTTTCTACCACTTCTTTTTCAGAGTGGTCGTCTTGGACTTGCTCAGAAACTGTTGCTTCCACTGTTTGCTGTTCTTGAGTAACAGTTGACTTTACTTCCTCTGTAGGCTTGTTTTCAATCTTCTCTACAGATTCTTCGTTATTCGTATTATTTACTGAATCACTCATAAAATATCCCCTTTGCCTTTTTATTGTTACAATTCTAGCAAAAGAATGAAAATTTGTAAATGCTTAACAGATATTTATAGAGCTAACAACTATTTTAAATTCATTTATTTATTAATTAATTCATGATATACTAAACAAAAAATCCTACGAAAGCCTTATTATGAAACCAATACTAGAAACAATTGACACCCGTTATGGAACGGACAATTCCCATAGCATTTCACATGGCAATACCCTACCCTATACAGGGGCACCATTTGGTATGAACTACTTTGTACCTCAAAGTAGCCATACAGACGGATCTTGGTTTTTTAATCCAGACTCACCTATTTTCCAAGGCATCCGTCTGACCCACCAACCCAGTCCTTGGATTGGTGACTACTCATGGCTTCTCATAACTCCTGTCTCAGAAAAGATACTGCATTCAGATATTTACCACCGCCAGTCTTCTTATCGACCAGACGAGAGTATCTTCCAGCCTCATTATCTAAAAATCAACTCCAACCGCTACCAGATCAGCACTGAGCTGACTCCTAGTCGCTACGGAGCTCGTTTTCGGCTGACCAACCAGAGAGGGCAACCTATCAGTCTCATCCTCCATAGTGAAGCAAAGATGGTTTTCCAGCAAGTAGATGCCAACACTCTCTTAGGTAGCCTCAAGGAAGAAACCAAGCCAGCCAAGCAGTCCTTAGTCATGCATGTCTGCCTGCGCTTTGACCAACCTATCAAAAAACAGAGTTTCTTAGACCAAGACCTTGTCCTAGACTTCGAGCAAAGCCAACTGCAATTTTCCTTAGCCACATCTTTTATATCAGAAGAACAAGCCCTGATCAATCTACCCCAGTCTTCCTTTGACGAACTCAAAGAAGAAACAAAGAGGGACTGGGAATACTTTCTCCATCGTTTTGATATTGTAGACCAAGGCAAAATAGACCGTCGGATGTTTGACCAAGCTCTCTACCGGCTCTTTCTCTTTCCTCAAACCTTTTATGAGCTTGATGCAGAAGGTCAAGAAATCCATTGGGATTTTAGCCACCAGACTGTTCAGCCAGGGAAACTCTTTACCAATATCGGTTTTTGGGATGTATTTCGTACTAGCTTTCCTCTATTAGCCCTTATGGCTCCAGATACCTATCATGACTTTCTAGAAGGCTTTCTGAATTTCTACAAAGAAACAGGATTTTTACCAAAGTGGCTTGCTCCTGACGAACGGGGCATGATGCCAGGTACCTTGATAGACGGTGTCATTGCAGATGCTGCCGCTAAAAATCTCATACCTGATTTAGAAAAAGATCTTTTCCAAGCCATGTTAGAGACAGCAGAGAAGGAAGACCCTTCTAAACGATACGGCAGGCAAGGAGCTTGGGACTATCAAACTCTAGGATACCTGCCATTTGACTACCATGAAAGTGTCAGTCATAGCCTAGACTATAGCTATAGTGATTTTTGCATTGCCAGTCTTGCCAATAAACTCCAACAAGAACAAGTTGCTCAACGATACTCACAGCAGTCTCTTAATTACCAGCATCTATTCGATCCAGAAACAGGCTATATGAGAGCCAAAGATCGGAAAGGTCAATTCAGGCCAGACTTTTCTCCATATACTTGGGGTAGAGATTATGCAGAATGCTCAGCTATTCAAAATACACTCAGTGTCTTCCATGATATTGAAGGATTGAAAAATCTAATGGGAGGACAAACAGCTTTCACTGATTATCTAACCAGGCTCTGTCAGGACCAGCCTTTCTTTGACGTAACAGGCTATGGCTATGAAATTCACGAAATGAGTGAAATGGCGACAGCACACTTTGGTCAACTAGCCATTTCGAATCAGCCTAGCTTTCACATCCCCTATCTCTTCCGCTACAGCGACAAACCGGAGTATACAAGTCTACTTATTAAAAGCCTGAGAGAGCAAGGCTTCCGACCTGGCTGGCAAGCTTTCCCTGGTGACGAAGACAATGGTAGCCTCTCTGCTTGGTACATCTGGAGCGCCATCGGGCTCTATCCGACCTGTCCTGGAAAACCATTTTACGACCTAGGTATTCCTCTCTTCAATCATCTACGTTTGTATCTACCACAAAGTCAAACATGGCTAGACATTTATGCTCATGACAACTACCCTCACTTCCAGTTTGTGACTAAAACCGAGTTAGATGGGCAGGCATTGCAACACATTTCCCATGAAGAACTGCTAGTTGCCAAGCGCCTAGACTTCCACTTATCTTGGCTACCAAATTCTTCAAAAGAATAATAAACAAAAAAACGCAGAACAAAAGTTCCGCGTTTTTATTCTGAGCTTGGCTTGACCATGATTTTGACCCGATTTTGTCGACCGTCCTCTCGACAAGCACAAAGATAAAAATCTAAGTCTTCCTGACCTGTAAAAGCTAAAGTCGATAGCTTAATTTCTTTCGTCTGCTCCCCAGAGTCAAATGTGATTTCCCAAACCTGATCTAGATAAGCCGTCCCATGCGTTCCAGTACCGGGCTCCGTGACTATCTGAATTTTCTCTCTATCCTCCACATTGTCCAAACGGCTGAGGCTGATGGAAAGGTTTTGCCCTCCGACAAGAGGAGAGCTTATTTTTGAAAATTCTAAACCAGCAATCGTATTTTTCTTTTCCAGCACAGCCGGTGTCTTATAGACTGCAAACTTGTTCAAAAGAGGAAGAGCTTGAAAATCCGTCAGGGTCAATCTTAAATAGCGAGCCTCAACCATTTGTCCTAAGAGTAGGCGCTTGTAACCAATGGTCTGACCACGAGCAAAGACAGTCCAGCCATTCTCTTGCTTCACTTCTAAGGTAAAGCCTGCGATTCGTTGACCTTTAGCAATGGGTTCTCGAATTTCAACGAGATTAAAGCTACGAGTCTGGCCCAAGTCAATTTCTAAGACATAGGCTGACTCGTCTGAAGCTGGCGCCCAGAAAGTATCTTCCCGTCCATCTGTCAGATGACTAGATGGAAAGCCTTCTTTTTCATTACTACAGCTCACCTTGGCCTGGAAGGCTAGATTATCCGTATATAAATCTGAAACGACCTGGTAAAATTCCTGCAAGCGCTGGACATCTTCTTCAGCCAATAGTCCCTCTTTGGTTGGTGGCACGTTGAGTAGGAGGGGGGTCCCTCGTCCAACGGAATCCATATAGATATCCAGCAGATCAGCCAAAGATTTGGGTTGCTGACTCGCATGATAAAACCAGCCCGAGCGCAAGGATACATCAGCTTCTCCCAAGGAATACTGTGTTCCTTGCGGATCCCCATGGCAGAGGTAGGCCAACGGAGTATTCTCACTTAGTTTTTCTGGTCGAATTTTCTGCCACAAGGGATCTCCGGCCCGACCTCTTTCATTTCCTATCCAGCGCAATTCAGTCGCTTCTGTCGAAAAGATCAGAGCGTCTTTTTGGTAATGACGAATGGTCTCAAACCAAGATTCAAAATCATAGGTAAGCTTTTGTGCACCCTCACCACGCGCCCCATCCATCCAGATTTCTACAAATTTCCCTTTATTGCCATAAAGCGGATTACTCAGAATTTCTTCCAGTTGCTTCTGATAATATTCATTATAGGCTTTTTGAGTCTCAATATGATAGAGTGGACTGTGAGCATCCCAAGGAGACAAGTAAAGGCCCAGATCCATATCATACATACTAGCTGAGCGTGAAATTTCTGCCAATAGATCTCCCTTGCCATCTCTCCAGGGGCTGGCTGCCACCGTATAGTCTGTGTGGCGACTCGGATAAAGGACAAAACCGTCATGGTGCTTGACTACGACAACTACTCTTTTAAATCCAGACTCTTTCAAAATCCTAATCCACTGACCCGTATCCAGTTTAGACGGATTAAAAAGACGAGGATCTTCCTGACCATTGCCCCATTCCTGCTCATAAAAAGTATTGATGCCAAAATGAATAAAAGCCGCCAACTCATCTCGATGATAAGCCAGCTGGGCTGCTGAAGGTAAGGGAGCAAGATCTGCAATTTCGTCCATTTTTTTCATAAATATATCTATCCGCCTCTTTCTTTTCTAGTAAATCTCTTTGCTAGCACCACTATAACAAAAAAAGAAGGCGCTAACAACACCTTCCAGATAACTTCCTAAAAAGCCACTCTTTCTTCTATAATTTGTTGAAGAGGGAAGCTCGTTTTAATTTTTCTCTCAAATTAAATCGCAAAAATCTGTCCGACCAGATAAGTGACCGCCATGGTTAGAAGACCGATCACGAGGTTTCGAAGCATAGCATTTTTGAGCGGTGCTTTGCCCAACTTAGCACTGGTATAACCCGTTCCCAAAAGCGCCAAGGCCACAATCACAACCGTTGACCAGATACGGATATGGGCAGGAAGCAGGATAATGGTAATCATAGGAAAAAGCGCACCAACTGCAAAAGCTAAAAAGCTAGAGATGGCCGCATGCCAAGGATTTGTGAATTCCTCGATCTCGATGCCATACTTTTCCGCCACCAAGGCCTCCAGCGGATCTTGGAGAAAGGCCCGGTTGGTCATGAGCTGAGCAGAAGTCTCACACTCACCATTTTGGACATAGGCAGCATAGAGAGACTGCCTTGCAATATCTGGATTCTTCTCTAAAAGCTCCCGCTCTCTGGCAACAGCAGCCTCCTCTGTATCTTTTTGAGTAGAAACAGACACATACTCTCCGCCTGCCATAGAAAATGCCCCGGCAAAGACAGCTGCCAAACCAGACAGAAAGATAATCCAAACATTGTCCGTCGCACTGGCCACCCCGATGACTACTCCTGCGATAGAAATAATACCATCATTGGCTCCTAAAACCCCAGCTCGCAAGATATTCAGCCGACCACTAAAGTTCTTATCAATTTTATGCTCTTCCATTTATATTATTCTCCCTTATTTCTTATTTATAATCATTATAAATAAAGCTTCAAACTAATACAAGGAAAAATAGGAAAATGAGAAAAGTCCGACGATTTAAGAGAAAAGGTAGCAGATTTCTACCATCTGAAACCTTTCAAACTCTATTTATCTTTTAGGAGTGTTTCTGAATCTTTTCACTATGCTCCTATATCGTCTTTCCCGTCCACTTTTTAAAGGATTGAGAACAAACTAAAAATCCCATCTAGTTCCAGATGGGATTTTCTTTATCTATTAATTTCCAAATACCTTGAAGCGGTTTTCTGTTTGAACCTCTTTGTCAGCAGCTGGTGCCTTGATTGCTCCAAATGGTGCTTGAGCACGGAGTTTCCAGTTGGCTGGAATATCATATTTTTCAGCCAATTGTGCATCTACTAATGGGTTATAGTGTTGCACATTGAGACCAATATTTTGCTCAGCTAGAGCCAACCATGTCGCATAAAGGGCAATTCCGTGGCCTTGCTCTGACCAAATTGGGAAATTTTCAGCGTAAAGCGGGAATTGCTCTTGAAGACCTTTGACAACGTCTTGATCTTCATAGAAAAGAATGGTTCCTTTGGCTTGAGCAAAACCTGCCAAGCGTTCCTTTGTTCCTTCAAAAGCTTCAGCTGGAGTCACTTTTTCAAGTTCTGAGTAAGCAATCTCATTCCAGAAAGCATCTGACTCTTCATCCAACAGAATCACAACTCGTGATGTTTGTGAGTTGAAAGCTGTTGGTGTTTGGAGAATTGCTCCTTGAATAGTATCAATCAATTCTTGGTTTGTGAGTTCTACATCTTTGCCCAAAGCATAGATGGAGCGGCGTTTGGCTTGTAAATCTGAAAAGTTTGTCATTGTTTTTTCCTCTTTCTGTTTAAAAAATTGTTTGAATCCGTTAAATATATTCATAGCACCCTTTCTTTGTTGTAATGATATTTATTACATTATCTATTATACAGCTTTTCGAAATATTGTCAATAATTAGTGATAATTTTTTTGATATTTTTTATTTTCCTAAATCTACCTATGCCACAAGACCTTCTTTATCTACAAATCTTACTCAGTAAAGGCCAACAAGCTGATAAACTTATTCTATCGTTTGCACGCAGATAATAATAGACTCCATAGAACTTCTTTTCGCATATAAGCTCAGCTTTTATTGGCCCGTAAATTCATTTTCATGGGGAACAGACAGAAAGGTTCAACAGCAATTTAAGAATGACTCTAACAAAAAGTCTAGTAGACAACAATTCTACTAGACTCTTTTCTAATCAATCACAATCATAGCCTTAATGGTCTTGCGTTCATCCATGTCTTTATAGGCTTGATCAATATCTTCTAGTTTATAACTGGAAGTGAAGACACGTCCTGGATTAATGTCCCCATCCAGGACAGCTTTCAGCAAGATTTGCTTGTCGTAGGTGGTAACAGAGGCTGCTCCACCTGCCACCGTAATGTTTTGAGCGAAGGTCGATCCAAGAGCACGGTTGTTATAGTGAGGAACCCCAACAAAACCCATCCGACCACCATTATGAAGAACTCCCAGCGCCTGGTCAACGGCAGCTTCTGTCCCAACACATTCTAGAGCCACATCTGCACCACCACCTAGAATATCACGCACCTTGGCAATTCCTTCTTGACCACGTTCAGCTACAACAGCTGTCGCTCCTGACTCTAGCGCCATTTTTTGTCTGTCTTCGTGACGGCTCATGAGGACGATTTGGGAAGCCCCACGCATTTTAGCAGCAATCACTGCACATTGTCCAACCGCTCCATCACCAATGACAACTACCTTATCACCTGGCTTGACGTCAGCAACACGCGCTGCATGGTAACCTGTTGGCATGACATCAGCTAGCGTCAAGAGAGATTTTAGCATACCTTCTGTGTAATCTGAGGGTTGCCCTGGGATTTTGACCAGGGACCAGTTGGCATATTCGAAGCGCATATATTCTGCTTGCACACCATCAGACCAATTATTACCAACATGACGATCACAGGTACCGTCATATCCTGCCCGACAAGCATCACATTCCCCACATCCATGAGTAAAGGGAGCAATAACAAAGTCACCAGGCTTAACCGTTGTGATCCCTTCACCAATTTCTTCAACAATCCCGATAGCTTCATGCCCACTATTTTGATGGCCCTTTTCGATGTCTGGATTGCGATAATGCCACAGGTCTGAACCACAGACACAGGTCCGAACGATACGAATGAGAGCATCATCTGGCGCCTCTATTCGCGGACGGCCCACTTCAACAAGACCAACCTGACCAGCTTTTGTATAGACTGTTTTCTTCATAGAATAATCCTGCTTTCTATTCTTCCTTGCTTTTAGTATACACCTTTATTATCTATTTTGTAAGTAGAATATGGGCTTGAAGCTTCTAATGAAAATTTCCCCTTTTGCGACATTTGTTTGCTCTTAATTAAGTAATCAATTTGATTAGTTTAATAAATGTTTAAAAATCTAGCAAAAAACCTTGAGAAAATATTCTCAAGGTCTTGTTCATAATATATAGTTGAAATACTGGACATGATGGTCTTCTGTGTTAATCAGACTCTCGTATCATAGCTTACTCTTAAAAATCATCTTCATCATCGTCATAAACACGTTCACCATGGATTTTGATGTACTCCTCACGCTTTCTATCCAACTCTTCCCAAATAGGATCGTCAATAGCATCAATCGTCTGAATTTCTTCCAAACTCATCTCATTTGCTTTATCAAAGGTCAAAGATAAGATATCTTGGTGCTTTTCCTTGAATTCCTCGATTGTTAGCCATGTTTTCTTATCATCTTCACTGATTTGTCCATTAAATATTGTGGCAATCTCAATAGCCATGATATAGAACGCTCTTTTATCAAGAGTGAGCAATTCAAGATGGGTAGAAGCCAAACGTAAACAGTCTCCATTTTCGCGAAAATCTGTTACATAAGCATCTTCATAATCTAAATTCAAATATTCATCAATTTGTGAATAAAAACGATATTTTAGCCCTTCTTGTATCGGAATATGCAACCAACGTTCATCATAATCCTGTTTATCTAGTTTTAGATGAATGGCTATATCATTCCTATCTCTGATTTGAAGAAAACCAGAATAGGAGAGAGGGATGCTTTCTCCTTGATAATTTTCAAACCACATTCTCTTCGCTAGTTCTAAATAATCAAACGGAATTTCTTTGGTGTAATCGCCTTTGATATATAGTCTCACTCGTCTTCCTCGTCGTCATAAACACGTTCACCATGGATTTTAATATATTCTTCGCGAAGCCGTTCTTCTTCTTCCCATAGAGGATCTCTTACTGGTACCATTGTCTTTAATTCTTCCAAACTAAGCTCAACCGCTTCATCATAAGTCAGTGAAAGAACATCCTTGTGCAACTCCTTAAATGTCTCTACATCCACCCAGGTATCTTTGTCATCCTCGCTAATCTGCCCATCAATTGCACCAGCAACCTCGACAGCCATGACATACATCGCACGCTTGTCAATCGTTAAAATGTCCATATGGGTGGTCGCAATCCTAAGGTTTTCTCCACGTCCTCTCCCATCAGTAATAAAATCATTTTCAAATTCCAATTGAATATTTTCATCAGAAAACGAATTCCAAGGATCGCTCTTGTCGTATGGTATATGATTCCATCGTTTATCATTAAATCGCCATTTATCAAATTGAACTCCAAAAAAGAAATCATCTTGTAGCATCTCATCATCACCGACGTTTGAGTATGTAATTGGATGACCACGCCATTCCTTAAACCACATCTGCCAAACTAGCTCTCTAGTAGTAAATGTTATTTTTTGCTTAAAATCACTTTTGATATAAATTCTCACTCGTCTTCCTCTTCGTCATCCAACTCCACTTCTCCATAGATTCGGATATACTCCTCGCGCTTCCTATCCAATTCTTCCCAGAGGGGCTCGTCGATGGCTTTCAAAACCTTTATCTCTTTTAAACTAATATCGACTGCTTCGTCGTAGGTCAAATTCAGTAGGTCTATATGTTTCGTTTTGAATTCTTCAATGCTCAGCCATGTTTCTTTGTCGTCTTCGCTGATTTGACCGTCAATGGCAGATGCAACTTCAATCGCCATGATATAGAGAGCTCGCTTGTCAACCGTTAGAATATCCTTATGAGTCGTGATTATTCGAAGATAGTTTCCTTTTTCTCGCCCATCACTTTCATAAGAATCTTCAAAATTTAAATTTAAATTTTCACGCTTAAAAGTCGCCCAAGAGTCTTTTCCTATTCTAAAATCAGTCATTCCCTAACGCTCATCATTTGAAGAAAATTTATCTAGAGTTAAACTCAAATAAAAATTATCATCAAGTGCATAAGAAAAACCAACTTTCACTCCCTTACGTTCTTTGAACCACATTTTCCAAGGATATTCCATACAGTTTTGATAAATACTAGTTTCGTAGTTGCCTTTAAGATATAGTCTCACTCGTCTTCCTCTTCGTCTAACTCCACTTCTCCATAGATTTTAATGTATTCTTCATTCCTGCGGTCGTCTTCTTCCCAAACTGGATCTCGAACATCATCCATAAACGGAATTTCTTCAAGGCTCATCTCATTAGCCTGTTCATAACTCATCGAAAGGATGTCTTCATGCCGTTTTTTAAATTCCTCCACACTTAACCAGCTCTCTTTATCATCTTCGCTAATCTGACCATCAATAGCAGTCGCAATTTCAATCGCCATAATATAGAAGGCACGTTTATCAACAGTTAGAAGATCAAGGTGGGTAGAAGCTAAACGTAGACAGTCTCCTTTTTCTCGATAGTCTGTTGCTGGATTATCTTCAAAATCTAATTCAAGGTTTTCATATATATGACTTCCAAATTCGTTGGTAATCCCTTCTTTCAACCGAACATTATTCCATCTATTATCATGCATCCACTTATTTAATTTTAAGTGAATAGTTGGGTCTGTTTTAAATGGGCGAGTATTTCCAAAATAAGAAAAATCTACTCGCTTACCATCTTTAGTATCAAACCACATTCTCTTCGCTAGTTCTAAATAATCAAACGGAATTTCTTTAGTAAAATCGCCTTTTATATATAATTTCACTTGTCTTCCTCGTCGTCATAAACTCGTTCACCATGGATTTTGATGTACTCTTCGCGAAGCAGTTCTTCCTCTTCCCATAGAGGATCTCTTACTGGTACCATTGTCTTTAATTCTTCCAAACTAATTTCAACCGCTTCATCATAAGTCAGTGAAAGAACATCCTTGTGCAACTCCTTAAAAGTCTCTACATCCACCCAGGTCTCTTTGTCATCCTCGCTGATATACCCATCTATTGCACTCGCAACCTCAACTGCCATAATGTATAAGGCACGTTTGTCTACTGTTAAAACATCTATATGAGATGTTGCGATACGTAGATAATCTCCACGTTCTCTCCACTCTGTAATGAAAGTTTTTTCAAATTCAAGTGTTATACTCTCATATTCTAAAGACAACCAAGGATTACTAGGAATTATAAAAGGAGCCTTATCCCATCTTTCGTCAACTGAAGACCATTTGTGTAACCGAACACCAAAGTAAAAATCATCCTGTAACATAGCATCATCACCAACGTTGGAGTAACTTATTTTCTTGCCATTCCGTTCCTTAAACCACATCTTCCAAACAAGCTCTCTAGTTGTGAAGTCTATTTTTTTCGTAAAATCACTTTTGATATATAGTCTCACTCGTCTTCCTCATCGTCATCCAACTCCACTTCACCATGGATTTGGATATACTCCTCGCGCTTCCTATCCAATTCTTCCCAGATTGGCTCGTCAATGGCGTCGATCGTTTGAATTTCTTCCAAACTCATCTCATTTGCTTCATCAAAGGTTAAAGATAAGATATCTTGGTGCTTTTCCTTGAATTCCTCGATTGTCAGCCATGTCTTCTTATTATCCTCGCTAATTTGCCCGTCAATCACCTTTGCAATCTCAAGTGCCATAATGTACATCGCGCGTCTATCAACTGTCAAAATTTCTAGATGGCTGGTTAAAATACGGAGATAGTCTCCCTTTTCATTATAATCTGTAGCAAATGCATCTTCAAAATTGATTTCAATACATTCCTTAATATGTGAAAAGAGTCTTCGTACCCCTTCCTTTAGGGGGACACTAGACCATCTCTTATCAGCAGTGCCTTTCCTCAAGGATAAATTTGAGAAAAAATCTTCTTGTAATGCATCATTGTTCCCAGCATTTGAGTAAGAAATTTGCTCATCTTCTGGAAACCACATTTTACCAGCAAGTTCTAAATAACCATAAGGTACTTTTTTTGTATAATCGCCTTTTAGGTATAATTTCATTCGTCCTCGTCGTCCAACTCCACTTCTCCATGAATTCGGATATACTCTTCGCGTTTTCTATCCAATTCTTCCCAGAGGGGCTCGTCAATGGCTTTCATAACCTTTATCTCTTCTAAACTAATATCGACTGCTTCGTCGTAGGTCAAATTCAGTAGATCTTTATGTTTCGTTTTAAATTCTTCAATGCTCAGCCATGTTTCTTTGTCGTCTTCGCTGATGTGACCGTCAATAGCAGATGCAACTTCAATCGCCATGATATAGAGTGCTCGCTTATCAACCGTTAGAATATCCTTATGAGTCGTGATGATTCGAAGATAGTCTCCTTTTTCTCGCCCATCACTTTCATAAGAATCTTCAAAATCCAATATTAGATACTCATATTTAAATGAATTCCATGGATTATCTCCTATTTTAAAATCAGTCACTCCCCATCGCTCATCATTTGAAGAAAATTTATCCAAACTAACGCTAAAATAGAAATCATCATCACGTGCGTAAGAAAAACCAACTTTCACTCCCTTACGTTCTTTGAACCACATTTTCCAAGGATATTCCATACAGACTTGGTAAATACTAGTTTTGTAGTTGCCTTTAAGATATAGTTTCATTTGTTCTCCTAGTTTCAATAATTATTTTGGTATGTTTTCCAAATTCTATTAAATATCTCTTCTTTAACACTCTTTGATAGATTTCTCAATTGAGGGTGATTGTTTATAAAATTCAGGATAGAATCTTTACCAGTAATTCCATTTATATCTAAATGAGCATCTACATTGTACCCCGACTTCCCACTTCCAGATTGAACCTGGAATACTCCATCACCATTAGTACCACTATTTGGCTCCCAATCCACACGAAGCTTCACTTTTCGATTTCCTACTCGGGCTTCAATAAGTTTACCACCCCTGCCAGAAATGGTCTTACTCGTCGGTTTATTGGCCTGCCAGCTGTCGTAGTTACTAGCTGTATTTAGGCTGATTTTGCCATTGGCTATATTCGTTTTAACAATAGCTGTACCTATATTTCTGGCACCATCTATTACTAAACTTCCGCCAAAAGCATAGCTCAAATCAGCCACTGCTATACCAGCAATTGCAGAAGTTCCAGCAGATTCTAGTCCAAAGAATAAACCTACAGCCTCAGCAACTGTTCCTCCAAAGTAAACACCAATACCAGCTAAAATTTCTACAAGCCCCTGAGCCACTGCTCCTAAATTAGCTTCAGCATTTTCTGCTTCTAGTTTATGTAATTCCTCATTGATCTGGTTAGTATACTGTTCATCGTAACGACCATTTTTATTTACAACGTAGAAAGAACTATCATAATCACTAAAATCAATTATATCAATTATGTTTCCTTCATTGTCAATTTTTAGGGTATGGTTATAATCATCAACAATCTTATCCCATTCTGAACGAGGTTTACCCTTTAATTTTTCCTTGAGTTGGCTACGATAATAAGCATCACCTTCATCCGATAGCATCATATTGCGAGAAGCTTCTTGAATCAGTCGTTCTTTAGGTTCCAGATACCTTTTCTTTGAAATAGTCTGAATCTTTGCCTTTTTGATTTCTTCTACCCAACTCATATTCAAGCCTTCAGTTGAATAATTACCATCGCTATCCAGCAATATATGACTGAGCTGACTTGCCCCCTGAATAGCTAAGCCCAAGACCTGCAGGCTATCTGAGAAATACTGAGACACCTGAGCCACAAACCATTCTAGTTTATCTATTTTTTCTTGAATTTCTCGAATACCGATATTTAGTTGAGTTTCAACTTCCATTAAAGCAGATGTCTGAGATAAAAGGTCTCCCAGCTTACCTGTCAGCAGAGCTCCTGCATTACGGAAAAAATCTTGATTATCTGCAATCTGCTTTTCTACTTTTGCCAGTTGCTCATTTTTTATTTTCAGCTGTTCCTTCAGTAGATCCAAGTCCAATTCGCCATATCCAGCCACCTCGGAATCAGCACTTTTATAGGAAGCAAGCTCTCCCTGAATATCATCAATAGCCTCTTGTAGCTTCTTGATAGCAGGGATAATAATCTCAGTAAATAGGCCTTTACCAGCTGTATAAGCTGCACCTTGAAGTTCACCTGATTCTAAAGAAGCAACCAAGTGATCACAACCACTTGACAGCCGATCTGTGACTTGATTAGCTATCTGCAAATTATTGCCCATTGCTTGGATCAGCTGGGCAGAATCCGTTGCACTATATTTTACTCCCACGGCAGACTATTCCTTTCTTTAATCAGTTTTTCTCGCTCTTCTTCCATAGCATTTCTTGTTTGATGACTGAGTTTTCCCAGTTCATCCATCTGAACATCCACATAATTCTTGACCTGTTGGTTAAGAGACTGAGTATCCGCTAAATCACGACTGAGAGCAGCAGCATTTTGCGGGTGTTCATAAAGAAGATTTTCCATTTGAGTTGTTAAATATTGAAAATCTGTTGCAAAATTCCCCAGAGAATTCTCATATTGACGTTTGAGAAGCATAAATTCATCTTCTTTTTGCTCTACTTGTAAAATTTTCTCATGGAGTTCCTGACGTTCTTTTTCACTTTTATCAGTTTTCATCTTAACTCTCCCAGCGCTTGGCTTCTTCTATGTCGCGTTTTTCTATTTTAGCAGCAATCTCTGGAATTTTATTGGCCTGGATTAGAACAGCTGAGCTGAAATCACTGACAGCCTGCAACATTTGATTGCAGGCCTGACGGCCAGCTTCCATCCCAGCAATTCCAGTCGTATAGGAAAATTCAACTTGTTGATTTTGCGCATTACTTGTATCAAGATCAACTAACTCACTGATTGCGTCTGCTGCTGAAATTGTACTTGATTGTATTTTCCCCATTAGCTTCTTTCCTTTACATAATTTTTCAGCTATTATACCACATCCAAGGCGAAAGAAGAAGCGTGAGCAGGGAATTCTGATACCGGTTCTATAAATTTCTACAGTTGTCGGTTTTAATAAAAGTGAACAATAAAAAAACCTCAGAAACGACATTCTGAGGTTAAGAAGTTTATTTCACAACGATATTAACAAGTTTATTCGGTACACTAATCACTTTCACGACTTCTTTGTCGGCGATTTCAGACTTGATTTTCTCATCTGCCAGAGCGATTTCCTGCAATTCCTCACGGCTCAAGTCCTTAGCTACGACTAGCTTAGCACGAACTTTACCCTTGATTTGAACTACGATTTCGACCTCTGCTTCGACAAGCTTGCTTTCATCATAAGTTGGCCAAGCTACGTAGGAGATACTCTCGCCAGTTTGAGCTAGTGACTGCCAGAGTTCTTCAGCCAAGTGTGGTGCGAAAGGCGCCAGCAATTGGATAAAGCCTTTGGCGTATTCGACATAGAGTTTTTCTTCCTTGTTGGCTGCATTGACAAAGATCATGAGCTGGGCAATGGCCGTGTTAAACTTGAGCTCCTCAAGCTGCTCTGTGACAGACTTGACTGTTTCGTTGTATACCTTGTCAAGAGCTCCGCTATTTTCCGCAACGATTTCTTTGCTTGTCATCAAACGGTAAACACGATCAAGGAACTTGCGGCTGCCTTCCAGACCTTCCTCGCTCCAAGCAATGGACGCATCCAGTGGCCCCATGAACATTTCATAAACACGAAGGGTATCAGCACCATATTGCTCTACTACATCGTCTGGGTTGACTACATTCTTCAGAGATTTAGACATCTTAGCAGGTGCTTGCTCTAATTCTTCTCCCGTTTCGATGTTGAAGAATGAACCATCACGTTTTTCCACCTTGTCAGTCGCCACAAGTGCTCCACGGTGATCACGGTAGCTAGTCCCCAAAATCATTCCTTGGTTAAAGAGTTTTTGGAAAGGCTCTTTGGTCGGTACCACTCCAAGATCATAGAGGAACTTGTGCCAGAAGCGAGCGTAGAGGAGGTGAAGCACGGCGTGCTCTGCACCACCGATGTAAATGTCAACTGGAAGCCAAGCCTTGAGCAGGTCTTCGTCTGCTAATTTCTCATTATTGTGCGGGTCAATATAACGCAGGTAATACCAGCTAGAACCAGCCCATTGAGGCATGGTGTTGGTTTCACGGCGTCCTTTTACACCATCTTCTCGAGTGACTTCCAGCCAGTCAGTCAGATTAGCCAGAGGACTTTCACCGGTACCAGAAGGACGAATGTCCTTAGTTACAGGCAGGACAAGTGGCAGTTCACTTTCAGGAACAGCCGTTGAAGTCCCGTCTTCCCAATGAATAATTGGAATCGGCTCACCCCAGTAGCGCTGACGGCTAAAGAGCCAATCGCGCAGGCGATAGGTGACTTTTTCGTTTCCGACACCTTCTGCTTCCAGCCAAGCAACCATCTTTTCAATAGCGGTAGCCTTGTCCAAGCCATCTAAGAAGCCAGAGTTAATATGCGGACCGTCTTCTGTGTAAGCAGCGTCAGCAACATTGCCCCCCTCTAGAACCGGAATAATCTCTAAATCAAACTGCTTAGCAAACTCCCAGTCGCGCTCATCGTGGGCAGGAACGGCCATGATAGCCCCTGTTCCATAGCTTGCAAGCACATAGTCGGCAATCCAGATTGGGATTTCCTTGCCATTGACAGGATTGATAGCATAAGCTCCTGTCCAGACACCGGTCTTCTCCTTAGCTAGATCAGTCCGAGCCAGGTCGGATTTGAGGCTGGCTGCATGTTTGTAGTCTGCAACTGCTTGAGCTTGTTCGGCACTTGTAATGGCATCAACGAGAGCATGCTCTGGAGCCAAAACAGCATAGGTCGCACCAAAAAGGGTGTCCGGACGAGTCGTAAAGACGGTGAAGTCCTTGTCTGTGTCCTTAATCTTGAAGGTTACATTGGCACCGGTTGACTTGCCGATCCAGTTGCGCTGCATATCCTTGATAGACTCTGGCCAGTCCAGCTCCTCCAAGTCATTGAGCAAACGCTCTGCATAGGCTGTGATTTTCAACATCCACTGACGCATAGGCTTGCGGACAACTGGATAACCACCGCGCTCAGAAGTGCCGTCTGGTAGAACCTCCTCATTGGCAATAGCCGTTCCCAGCTCTTCTACCCAGTTTACTGGTACTTCGGCTTCATAGGCCAAGCCTTTTTCGTAAAGCTTGGTGAAGATCCACTGAGTCCATTTGTAGTAGTTTGGATCTGTTGTGTTGACTTCACGGTCCCAGTCGTAAGAGAATCCAAGCGCATTGATTTGACGTTTGAAGTTGGCAATGTTTTCCGCTGTAAATTCTGCCGGGTCATTCCCCGTATCCATAGCGTACTGCTCAGCTGGCAAACCAAAGGCATCCCAGCCCATAGGATGCAGGACATTATAGCCCTGAGCCCGCTTATAGCGGCTGAGGATATCTGTCGCCGTGTAGCCCTCCGGATGCCCTACATGGAGCCCCGCTCCTGATGGGTAAGGAAACATGTCAAGCGCATAAAAGTTAGGTTTGTCCTTGTCCATACCAGTCTTAAATGTATGGTGCTCTGCCCAGTATTTTTGCCACTTAGGCTCGATTTCTCTATGATTATAAGTACTCATATTTATCTCCAACTTTTGTGATGTTACTATTATACCATTTTCAAAGGATTTTGAAAGACGGAATCCAGTTTTCACCGATAAAAACTATAAGCCATTTCTAAAGCGTTAATCTTTGATTGACCTCCAAAATTAAAAGGTGTATAATTCTAACCGGAGGAATAATCATGAATTTACAAACTATTTTCACTTATGTTTTCTTTGTTATTTTTATTAGCACAGAAATGTGGATTAAAAATAAAACTAAGTCAAACAATGTAAATGATTCTGCAGACAAAGGAAGTCGCTACATCATTATTGGTAGTGTTGTTTGTTGTCTTCTATTAATGAATGAACAACTTCTACCTTCTATAGCTCAATTGCCTCCTTTTTTGATCTATGTTGGAATCCTCATCTCCCTAGCAGGGTTCGTATTGCGGATCTATGCGGTCAATTATCTCGGAAAAAACTTCACACTGGCCGTTCAAACAACCGATAGTCAACAATTAGTAGACCATGGCCCTTATGCTATTGTGAGAAATCCTGCTTATACTGGCAGTATCTTGTCTATCCTTGGCCTATCGATTACTTCACTAAATCCTTTTACAATCATTATCTGTCTTATTTTACTAGTGGTAGGATATAGCATTCGGCTTAAAGTAGAAGAAAAAGCCTTAGGTAATCACTTTGGAAAAAATTACGAAGCATATTGCCAAAAGGTTAGATACCGAGTTTTTCCTTACATCTGGTAATCTCACCAAAAAAACAAGCCGCCTTGTCAGCCTTATAGTTGAAAGGTGGCTTGTTTTCTATTTTGCTTTTATTTATCCAAATCCGGATTCTTACTGTATATTTTTCTCAAAAGCAACCTCATTTATATAAATATGATATGAGCTTGAATTTCATTTTTATAGTAACTTTCTCAAAGGATTTTGAAAGACGCTAAAAATGGAGAATGGGGAAAATCTTTGTTGATTTACCTTGACTTATCTTTAAAAACAGATAGAATTAAAATTAAATTCATATGAATAAGGGAGATCTATGATTATGAGAAAGACTTTGTTTCAGATTATTGAGCCCCATCAGCAGGAAAGTTTTATTGAAGAAGCCTACGATATTTTTATGATCTTGGCCATCATTGTCAGTTTAATTCCTCTAACTTCAAAAAGTCATTCAGGAATCTTCATTTGGCTTGATCTTATAACAACGATTATTTTTATTATTGACTATGTTCTTAGGCTTGTCACTGCCGATTATAAATTACAGAAAGGACAGATTTCTTTCCTCCTCTATCCTTTTACTTTCTTGGCTATGGCTGATTTGCTCTGCATTTTACCATCACTCTTTTTGTTAAATGACAGTCTGCGCCTATTTAAGATTTTACGTATGCTTCGTACCCTGCGTATCTTTAAATTTTTCCGCTATTCCAAGAACATTCTGATTTTGACAAATGTCTTAAAAAAACAGAAAGACAGTCTGATTATTGTAGGGGTTTTAGCACTTGGATATATCTTTGTTTCCGCCCTTGTCATTTTCAACGTAGAGCCTAGTACTTTCCTTACCTTTTTTGATGCCCTTTATTGGGCAACGATTTCCCTGACTACGGTTGGCTATGGGGACATTTACGCGATATCAACTACCGGAAAAATCATTACAATGATCTCTTCATTTTTAGGAATTGCAATTGTTGCACTCCCCGCTGGTATCATTACAGCTGGTTATATGAAAGAGATCAAAGAACTATAAAACCTGTTTAGGGAACCCTAAACAGGTTTTTTGTATATGCATTCACTTTTATACAATTTTAGCTGAGGTCCCTTTCATTTCTTAACCTTTTTAATAAAAAAGTGGAGTGTTAATAGAGCAACAATAATCATTGAAATATAAACTAGCATGAATTGATTAGAAAGATGATTCCCACTAGCATTCTGCAATACTACTCCATAGGATTCCTTGTATTCATTTACCACCGAAGGTGGAGCACTATCAAATACTTGAGCAATTGAGTCTTTCATCAAAACTTGTTTTAAAAGTGCATTCACTTGTGTCATAGGAAACCAAGTCATAACCTGCTGCAATGTTTCCCCAACTGATCCGATAGAAAGATAAACTCCTGAAATAAATCCGATAAAGGTACCGACGATTGAACTCAAAGTGGTAAAAGCTGAACTTGTTCGAATAAAGGCTAATACAGGAAGAACCATAGTAGCTGATAAGACTGTTGATAAGCTAACAATTCCAAAAATCTTTAGATAGTCCATAGCCGAATAATCTAGAAGTGAACTAAAACCGTTGAAAATCCCAATCGCAAAGACACAAGAGAACATGGTGAGGATCATCCCAAATAGGATTGCAAAAATAGCATAGGATAGTTCAACCTTGAAATTAGAAATGGGACTAACCTTGAAATCTTCACTCAGTTTCTTTTCCTTATCTGAGACCATTACTCCAAACGCTCCTAAAGTACTGGTCATAGAAACAATCGTCGTCAAACCTGATATCAACCAATAGTTTACCATCTTAATCGTATCGCTCGAAGCAGTGTCGCTACCTAATGCTTCCTTAATGGCATCAATCTGGATTTGGCCTAGAAAGACTTGATAGACTAAAATTAAAATAATAACTGACAAGAATGACATGAAAAACGCCAAACGATCTCTCGTGTATACTTTCCTATTTCTAGAAATTAACTCAAACATTCATTTCTCCTCCTGTTTCTTTTAATAAATTCAAATAAGCTGCTTCCAAGTTTGAATATTCCACATTAAATGCTTCAATGATAGACTTATCTTGGTTTTCAGAAATAATTTCCATCATTTCTTCAACAGAAACATCTTTAAAAACAATCTCTCTTTCTGACAAAACTTGACTTTTGTTCATAAATTGTGATATCGATAGTGATGTTACAGACTGCCCTTCTTTTAAAAGCAAATTCAAGTTAGTTGTTGAATGCTTTTCAATAAAAGTAGCAATATCTCCTGAGCAATAAAGATTCCCAGAAATTAAAACATGTAGAATATCACATCCAGCCATCTCTTCTAAATAGTGAGTGATGAGAACTACCGTCATATTATCTTTCTTATTCAACTGATAAATGGCATCCCATAAATCATGTCGAGATTGCGGATCTAGACCAGTGGTTGGCTCATCCAGCAATAAAAGTGATGGTCGAGGTAGCAGAGCACGAGCAATATCTACTTTACGTTTCTGCCCTCCTGACAAGCTCCCATAGTTTTTATTTTTAATAGATGCAACATCTAGATAGTTTTGTAAATCCTTCATCCTCTCCAAGACCTTGGTCTTAGATAAGCCATACAAGGCACCTCTAGATACCAAATTTTCCTCTACTGTTAAATTTTCATCCAAACGATTGCTTTGAAAAACGATTCCGATATGGCGATAAAAATCTTTTACGGATAGAGGATGCCCGTCAACTTCCCAGCTAATATCTCCTGAGCTTTGTTTGAAATTTTGAATGAGGAGATTAAAGAGAGTCGTTTTACCAGCACCATTGGGCCCAAGAAGACCATAGAACTTGCCTTCTTCCAAAACTAAATCAATTCCCTTTAAGGCTTCAAAGGAGCCATAGTTTTTCTTAATATTTTTTAATCTAATTTCCATTTTTCCCAAATTCCTTCCTCAAGAAGAAGTAACTTCTTTTTTCTACTCCCACTATTATAAGAGATCATTTAACCGAAGTGTGAGGACATTCATGTCCTATTTAAAAAACTCTATGAGTTCCTAGACTCACAGAGTTCTGTTGCTTATTCATCAATTTTACTATAGCGGCTTATATCCTGCTCCCAGTCCAGTCTCATATTCTCCTTAAGGACATCTTCTGGCAATAGCTCTAGCATTAACTTTACCTTTTGATAGTTGTCCTCAGCTTTTTCGAGATTATTTTCCAAGAAGAGGGCGATTTTCCACTGAAGCGCATAGCTAAAGACACGATCTTGAAAGTCGTTTCTCCTCAACATCAGCTCTTCTAGGACTCTTAATATTTCGGGTAGTCGGTCATATTCTTGATAGTGAGACAAGACCCCCGCCGCAAAAATGATTCTGGCCTGAATTTTTTCCAATCCATTGGTCGGATAATCAGCTACCGCCTCAAGTAACTTGTTTAGCAAACAAGTAAACTCCTTCTTGTCAAAATCTTTCAAACCAAGCGCCAACAGGCGTAAATCAATGATTTCTAGATCCATTTCCGTCAACTTTTCTTTGGCCAAAGCCTGATCCAGATATTCATCTATTAAGCCTTGATCATAGGCAATATTTTCCGTTAAAACCATATCGTTCTTGGCCTGCTTAATCTGAAGATAAAGTTGTTCTTCCTCAGGGAGCTGATCGAAATACTTCCGATAGATTTCCTCGATCAGCTCTTCTCTCTGTTGAAGACGTTCTCCATCGCCATAGTGATATAGCTTTTCCAAGCGATACTTCAATTCAAAATAGCCAGACGGTAACTCTAATCGCTCTCTATTTGCTAGTGTATCCAGTGATACTTCCAGTTGCTCAGCAATATAGAGAGCTGTCGCGATGGTAGGCAGAGACTGGCCTTTTTCAATTCGCTGTAGTTGCCGCGTTGTCAAAATGTCTTCTTCCCCACAAATCGCCAGACGACTCAAGCCTTTTTCTTCTCTTAGAGATTGAATTTTCTGTCCTAGCTCTTCCTTAAATTCCACATCAGGCTCTCCTTCTTCCAGATATTTCCTATTATAGCATAATTTGATTATCAAAATTTATCTCTACAGCTACAAATAAAAACCTGACCAAAGAACTTCGTCTGAAGCTCCTCCAGTCAGGTTTTTACGTCTTCTTATGACTTGTTTGTTACCAAATAATCACACGATCTTCAGGGCTTCGCCACATGCCATCTCCTTCTTGGACATCAAAGGTCGTAAAGAAGTCGTCAAAGTTAGGCAGCTGCACATTGGTCCGAAGCTTGGCTGGCGCATGGACATCGACGCTTGCCAGAAGTTTCATGTACTCTTCTCGACCCTTCATCCGCCAGATACGAGCAAAGTTGGTGAAGAATTCTTCAGCAGAGAAATCTGCTTCTTTCTTGGCTGCTTCCAAGGCTGCTGCAATACCGCCCAGATCTGCCACGTTTTCTGAAACAGTCAGCTTACCATTGACCTTAGCACCATAGGAATCCTGTCCTTCGAACTGGTCAATGACCTTTTGAGTCCGTTCAGTAAAGGCTTGATAGTCGTGCTCCGTCCACCAATTATTAAGGCTACCATTTTCATCAAAGGAAGCACCATTGGTATCAAAAGCATGAGAAATCTCATGGGCAATGACCGCTCCAATACCACCGTAATTAGCTGATGAAGACTGGTGCAGGTCGTAGAAAGGCGCCTGCAGGATAGCTGCTGGAAAGACAATCAGATTTTTCTGCGGATTGTAGTAGGCATTGACCATATGAGCTGGCATACCCCATTCCTTGTAATCTACTGGTTGATTCCACATACTCCAGCTATAAGCAATATCAATCTGGCTCAGCTTCTGAGCATTTTCAAAGAGCGTCAGATTTTCGTCCACAACCTTGCGAGAATAGCGCTCAGGAAGCTCGTCTGGATAACCAATATAAGGCTTGATAACATTGAGTTTGACAATGGCCTTGTCACGAGTTTCTGGTGTTAGCCAGTCATTCTGAGCTAGGCGGTTCTTGTAAACTTCAATCATCGTTGCCACTTTCTGCTCCACATCTGCCTTAGCTTCTGGTGAGAACTTTTGACCTGCATACCAAAGACCGATCGCTTGATTAAAAGGCCCCTGAGCTAGGTAATAGGCAGCTTTTTTCTTGTCCTGAGCTTGAGGAGTTCCTGATAAAGCACGTTGATAAGCACCTGCTAAAACACGGATGTCATCCGTTAGATATGGGGTTGTATTGCGAACCGCAGAGAGAATTAGCAAAGCGTGAAGTTTATCCCAGTTTGCAGCTGTATAAATATCTTTAGCTGCTTTCCAGAAGCGTTCCTCAGGAACAATGACTTGGTCGGGTTCTTGACCGATTAACTTGGTAAAAATATCTGCCAAAGGCAATTCCGGCACCAAGGCCTTGAAATCGTCCCACTTATAAGGATGGTAGAGCTTAGCATACTCAGAGCTCTCTTCATTAGAAAGAACATACTGAGCAAAAACAGCATCCAACTCTAAAACCTTGTCTAAAATATCCTTGATTTCCTCTTCAGTAAAATCAAATTTTGCTAGCAAATCTTCCTGTGCCTTTCGCCATTTTGCAAGCAGGTCAGCCTTCTGCGGATGGTCCTCTGCATAGTAGGTCGTGTCTGGCAAAATCGTTCCCGGTCCGTCAGCCCAAAGGACATTAATACGGGCATCCATAAAGTCAGGCGCCACACCAAAAGGGAAATAAGTCGGCTTACCGGCCAACTCAAAATTAGCAATCTTAGAAGCATATTCTTCAAAAGACGCTAGGTTGCGAATCTCATCAATATAAGCACGCGCAGGCTCAGTTCCTGCTGCTTCCCGCTTGTCATAATCCGCTGCTAGGCGATGGTAAGCAACGAAGTTCTGCAGAATAGCATCTTCTGGTACTCCATCGCCAGCCAACCATTTGTCAGTCGTAGAGAGCATGAGATCTTCAATTTCCTCAGCCAAGTCCATAAAGCCACCTGTAACTGGTTTATCGTCGGGAATAACAGCTGTCTTGGCCCATTCGCCATTTATTGCATCATAAAAATCATCTTGCAGTCGTGTCATCTTTTTCTCACTTTCATACTTTTGATATAACCTTATCAAAAATAGCTTTGATTTTCAAATCTTTGTTAAATATTTCCCATATTTTGCAAAATTAACTTGACTTAATTTTTATGTTAAGGTATATTAATACAGTGGGGGGTGATATACATGATTGAGATACAAAACCTAAGTGTCAGCTATCAGGGCCAGCTGGCATTAGATAAGGCAAACGTAACTATAAAAGGCCCTACTATTACAGGGATTATCGGCCCAAACGGAGCTGGAAAATCCACCCTTATTAAAGGTTTATTGGGAATCGTCGACCACCAAGGCCAAGCTTTACTGGATGGTCAGCCCTTAGACAAAGAACTAAAACGAATTGCCTATGTAGAACAAAAAATCAATATTGACTATAACTTTCCTATCAAGGTAAAAGAGTGTGTTTCTCTTGGGCTTTATCCTAAGATAAAGCTTTTCCAAAGATTAAAGACTTCTGACTGGGACAAGGTCAACCAGGCTCTAAAAATCGTTGGTTTAGAGGATTTTGCTGAACGTCAAATCAGTCAACTGTCTGGCGGTCAATTCCAACGGGTCTTGATTGCGCGCTGCCTAGTCCAAGAAGCGGATTATATTTTCCTTGATGAGCCCTTTGTCGGTATTGATTCTGTCAGTGAAGAGATTATTATGAAAACACTCCGTCAGCTAAGAAAAGACGGGAAGACGATTTTGATTGTCCACCATGACTTGAGCAAGGTGGTCGCTTATTTTGATCAGGTCTTGCTACTTAACAAAAAAGTCGTCGCTTTCGGATCAACCGAGAGTACCTTCACCAAAGAAAATATGCAGCAGACCTACGGCTCTCAGCTCTTTATGAATGGAGGTGCCTAGGATGATTCAGGAATTTATTCAAGGCTTACATGACTTTCATTTCCTGCAAAATGCTTTGATTACAGCCATTGTGATTGGAGTGGTGGCCGGTGCCGTTGGCTGCTTTATCATTCTGCGGGGCATGTCACTCATGGGGGATGCCATCTCTCACGCGGTGCTGCCCGGTGTGGCCCTGTCTTTTATTTTGGGGATTAATTTCTTCATCGGTGCCATTACCTTTGGCTTACTAGCTTCCATTATTATCACTTATATCAAGGGCAATTCTATTATCAAAAGTGACACGGCTATCGGAATTACTTTTTCTTCCTTCCTGGCTCTGGGGATCATTTTGATTAGCGTTGCCAAGAGTTCGACCGACCTCTTCCATATCCTCTTTGGGAATATCTTGGCGGTACAAGACCTTGATATGTGGATTAGTATTGGCGTGGGTATTTTGGTGCTGCTGGTCATTAGTATTTTCTTCAAGCAACTTTTGCTGACGTCCTTTGACCCGCTTTTGGCCCAAGCTATGGGAATGAAGGTTAATTTTTACCACTATTTGCTGATGATTCTCTTGACTTTGGTTTCTGTCACAGCTATGCAAAGTGTCGGAACGATTCTGATTGTGGCCATGCTGATTACACCAGCTGCGACAGCCTATCTCTATGCCAAGAGTCTCAAGACCATGATTTTATTGTCATCTGCCTTGGGGGCTGGTGCATCTGTTTTAGGCCTCTTCATCGGTTATAGTTTTAATGTTGCAGCAGGTTCTAGTATCGTTCTAACCTCTGCCCTGATCTTTTTGGTTTCATTTTTTATCGCACCAAAACAGCGGTATTTAAAAAGAAAAGTAAAATAATATATTTATGGAGGATTTCCAATGAAAAAATGTCGTTTCTTAGTTCTGCTTTTGCTGGCTTTTGTCGGCCTAGCAGCCTGCTCTAGTCAAAAAAGCAGTACTGACTCTAGCTCTTCCAAGCTAAATGTCGTTGCAACCAATTCAATTATCGCAGATATCACAAAAAATATCGCTGGCGATAAAATCAATCTGCACAGTATTGTCCCTGTCGGTCAGGATCCGCACGAATACGAACCTCTGCCCGAAGATGTCAAAAAGACTTCTAAGGCTGATCTTATTTTCTACAACGGTATCAACCTTGAAACAGGTGGTAATGCTTGGTTCACTAAATTGGTAGAAAATGCCCAGAAGAAAGAAAACAAGGACTACTATGCTGTCAGTGAAGGCGTTGATGTCATTTACCTAGAAGGCCAAAATGAAAAAGGAAAAGAAGATCCTCATGCTTGGCTAAACTTGGAAAATGGGATCATCTATGCGCAAAATATTGCCAAACGCTTGATTGAAAAAGACCCTGACAATAAGGCTACTTACGAGAAAAATCTCAAAGCTTATGTAGAGAAGCTAACTGCTTTGGACAAGGAAGCCAAAGAGAAATTCAACAACATCCCAGAAGAAAAGAAAATGATTGTGACCAGCGAAGGCTGCTTCAAGTACTTCTCTAAGGCCTACAATGTGCCATCAGCCTACATCTGGGAAATCAACACTGAAGAAGAAGGTACTCCAGACCAAATTAAAAGCTTGGTTGAAAAACTGCGCAAGACCAAAGTCCCATCTCTCTTTGTCGAATCAAGTGTAGACGACCGTCCGATGAAGACTGTTTCTAAAGACACTAACATCCCAATCTACGCTAAAATCTTCACCGACTCAATCGCTGAAAAAGGCGAAGAAGGAGACAGCTACTACAGCATGATGAAATACAATCTGGATAAAATTTCTGAAGGATTGGCCAAATAATAACAAAAGGTTAGGAAGCAAATCCTAACCTTTTTATACAAAGAAAAAACTCTAGATAAAATGTAGGCGCTCTCAAATTTCCAGTCAAATTATTCGAAAAAAATACTTATTCGGAGTACAATGAATCTATCAAACATGAATGGAGACTTTTATGACAACTTTTCTCGGAAATCCTGTAACCTTTACTGGAAAACAACTACAAGTCGGTGACACAGCCCATGATTTTAGCCTGACAGCAACGGATCTTTCAAAGAAAACTCTGGCTGACTTTGCTGGCAAAAAGAAAGTTCTAAGCATCATCCCATCTATCGATACTGGTGTCTGCTCGACTCAGACTCGCCGCTTCAACCAAGAACTCTCTGACTTGGACAACACAGTTGTTATCACAGTTTCAGTTGATTTACCATTTGCACAAGGCAAGTGGTGTGCTGCTGAAGGCATTGAGAATGCTGTGATGTTATCTGACTACTTTGACCATTCTTTCGGCCGTGACTATGCTGTCCTCATCAATGAATGGCACCTTTTGGCTCGAGCAGTTCTCGTTCTAGATGAGAACAACACTGTGACCTACGCTGAATATGTCGACAATATCAACACTGAACCTGACTATGATGCAGCGATTGCAGCAGTGAAAAACTTATAATCATCACGACCACTCAAACTGAGTGGTCTTTTTGTATCCAATTTTGAAAGAAGAGAGGCTGAAGCCTTTGATAGAACTGAGTCTTAAATTATTTCTTTTCTCACTTACGAAACAAAGTTTCTCAAGATCTGACACACTACAAAAAAACTCTCCCTGTCACCAGAGAGAGTCTGAAAAATACGATTCGTTTTTAGAGAGTCTAGACAATTCTTCCTTGATCGACGACCAGTTTTCCTGCCTTGTAAACCTGATGGGTCAGGTTAGTCGCAAAGAAATAAAGTGGATAGTCAATATTCTTAGCATCTAGGATAGTAATGTCAGCCTGCTTGCCAGTATCAAAGCTACCAATCTTATCTTGGCGGTTAACTGAGTAGGCCGCATTGATGGTTACAGCATTGAGAACTTCCACTGGCGTCAGACGCATCATAAAGCAACCAAGCTGCATAACGAACTGCAGGTTAGCTGTTGGACAGGAGCCTGGATTGCTGTCAGTGGTTAGAGTAATGGCCATACCAGCTTCCAGCATCTTGCGAGCTGGTGCATAGGTATCTTCCATCAGACTGAAGGTAGTTGCTGGTAGGAGATTCCCGATAACCTTGGCTTCTGCCATCTTGCGAATACCTTCGTCTGTCGCCATCATCAAATGTTCTGCACTGGTTGCTCCTAGTTCAGCCGCTACATCTACTCCACCAATAGACTCGATTTCATCAGCATGGATACGGAGCTTGAAGCCCATCTCCTTAGCTTTAGAAAGCAGGTAGCGTGACTCGTCAGCTGTAAAGACGCCTTTTTCACAGAAAATATCACAGAACTCAGCTAGATTCTCTTCTTTTACCCGAGGCAGCATTTCCTCGACGATGAGCTCTAAATACTCCTGAGAACGTCCCTTATATTCTGGTGGAACGGCATGGGCAGCCATAAAGGTCGAAACTAAATCAATATCATGGTCACGGTCCAGAGCCCCAACGACATCTAGTTGGCGCTTCTCTGTTTCCCAGTCCAAACCATAGCCACTCTTGGCCTCAACCGTTGTCACTCCATGAAGCAACATATAGTCCAATAACTTCTTAGATTTATCGTACAGATTTTCAAAAGAAGCTTCTCGCGTTGCTCGGACTGTACTGAGAATTCCGCCACCTTGAGCAAGAATTTCCAGATAAGGAACACCGGCTAATTTCTTAGCAAATTCATGTTCCCGGCTGCCACCATAGACCAAGTGAGTGTGGCAGTCGATTAAGCCGGGCGTAGCAATCTTACCCTCATAAGACTGAATCTTAGTATCTGGTCCAATCAGACTAGCATCCGGCTCTCCGCTACCAAGGGCTAGAATTTTGCCGTCTTTGACTGCAATGTAGCCGTCTTCCAAGACCTGAGCTTTCTTCATCTCTGCTCCAAAAAGGGGGTGCCCAAGATCATTAGGACAAAAGACTTGATTAAAGTGAGTTAATAGTAAATCAGCAGTCATGTTTCTTCCTCCATTTTATTTCTAACATTTTTACTTGCTTTTCATCATAATACACTATCGTCAAATTATAGTCAAAAGCTTTTAAAAAATAGGAAATTCTCTTTTTTTCTATTTTATTTTTTTTCTTGACTTTTCATGGACGGGGGTCTTATAAAATAAGGTCGAAACATATTTTATACTTGACTTAATAAGGAGGAATCTTCATGTCATACTTTAGTGAAAATGAAATTGCAGCAGCAATGACCGTCAAATTAGACGATGTATTACCTGAAAAAACGGTTTTCCAAGAAGGCATCCGCCGTGCGCCTGACCGGGGCTTCCGTCTCACTCAGGCACAAACAGAAATCGCTCTAAAAAATGCCCTTCGCTATATTCCAAAAAAATTCCACGAAGAAGTGATTCCAGAATTCTTGGAAGAATTGAAAACTCGCGGACGGATTTATGGCTACCGCTGGCGTCCAAAAGAACGCATCTATGGTAAACCAATTGATGAATATAAAGGAAACTGTACCGCAGCTAAGGCTATGCAGGTCATGATTGACAACAACCTGAGCTTTGAAATCGCCCTCTATCCTTATGAATTGGTTACTTATGGGGAAACTGGATCTGTCTGCGCTAACTGGATGCAGTATAATTTGATTAAAAAATATCTGGAAGTAATGACCGACCATCAAACTTTGGTCGTGGAATCTGGTCACCCTGTTGGTCTCTTCAAATCCAAACCAGAAGCTCCACGTGTTATCATCACCAACGGCCTCTTAGTCGGCGAATACGACAATATGAAAGACTGGGAAATTGCAGAAGAAATGGGTGTCACTAACTACGGTCAAATGACAGCCGGCGGTTGGATGTACATTGGCCCTCAAGGTATCGTCCATGGTACTTTCAACACCCTCCTCAATGCTGGACGTTTGAAACTGGGTGTGGCAGATGATGGTGATCTAACCGGCAAACTCTTCATCTCTTCTGGTCTAGGTGGTATGAGTGGAGCTCAAGGGAAAGCAGCCGAAATTGCTAAAGCTGTGGCAATCGTAGCTGAAGTAGACCAATCTCGGATTGAAACTCGTCACTCCCAAGGCTGGATTAGTCAATTAGCCGAAAGTCCAAAAGAAGCAATCGAGCTAGCTCAGAAAGCTCTGGAAGCTGGTGAATCAACTTCTATTGCCTATCATGGTAACATCGTAGACCTCTTAGAATATGTCAACGAGAACAATATCCATGTCGATTTGCTGTCTGACCAAACTTCTTGCCACAATGTTTACGATGGTGGTTACTGCCCGGCTGGCATCAGCTTTGAAGAGCGGACTCGCCTCCTAGCTGAAGACAAGGAAACCTTTGTTAAGTTGGTTGACCAAACCTTGGAACGTCACTTCAAGGCAATCAAGACCTTGACTAACAACGGCACCTACTTCTTTGACTACGGTAATGCCTTTATGAAGGCAGTCTATGACTCTGGCATCAAGGAAATTTCTAAGAATGGCTTTGACGACAAAGACGGCTTCATCTGGCCTTCTTATGTAGAAGATATCATGGGCCCAATGCTCTTTGACTATGGTTATGGTCCTTTCCGTTGGGTATGTCTGAGCGGTAAGCACGAAGATCTAGTTGCTACTGACCATGCTGCTATGGAAGTGATTGATCCTAACCGTCGCTACCAAGACCGTGACAACTACAACTGGATCCGCGATGCAGAAAAGAACCAGTTGGTTGTTGGAACTCAGGCTCGGATTCTCTACCAAGACTGTATGGGACGCGTCAATATCGCCCTCAAGTTCAATGAATTAGTCCGCGAAGGCAAGATTGGTCCTGTCATGATCGGCCGTGACCACCACGATGTATCAGGTACTGACTCTCCATTCCGTGAAACTTCTAATATTAAAGATGGATCTAATGTTACTTGCGACATGGCCGTGCAATGTTACGCTGGTAATGCAGCTCGCGGTATGAGTCTGGTAGCTCTCCACAACGGTGGTGGAACTGGTATCGGTAAAGCAATCAATGGTGGCTTTGGCTTGGTACTGGACGGCAGCGAACGCATCGATGAAATCATCAAATCTGCTATCGCTTGGGATACAATCGGAGGAGTTGCTCGTCGTAACTGGGCTCGCAATGAGCATGCTATTGAGACAGCTATCGAATACAACCGTCTCCACCAAGGAACTGACCACATCACCATTCCGTACTTAACTGACGAAGATTTGGTCAAAGAATCTGTTAAGAAATTGTTCGAATAGGAAAAACTTGTCCCCCAACTTCTAAGCTTAGCTAGGCCTCTCTCCTAGCTAAGCTGGAAGCTCTACTTTATTCACTTTGTAATTTTAATAACATATAACACGAGGTAATATCTTATGGCAAAAATTGTTGAATGCATTCCTAACTTTTCTGAAGGCCGCAACCAAGCGGTCATTGACGGTCTAGTGGAAGTAGCTAAGAGCGTGCCAGGCGTAACACTTTTGGACCACTCTTCTGATGCCAGCCACAACCGCAGCGTCTTTACCTTGGTCGGTGATGATCAAAACATTCAGGAAGTTGCTTTCCGTTTGGTTAAATACGCTTCTGAGAATATTGACTTGACCAAGCACCAGGGTGAACACCCTCGTATGGGCGCAACTGATGTCCTGCCTTTTGTACCGATCAAGGACATCACAAGTGAGGAATGCGTAGAAATTGCGAAGACCGTATCTGAGCGGATCAACCGTGAGCTCGGTATTCCTATCTTCCTCTATGAAGATGCAGCGACTCGTCCAGAGCGTAAGAACTTGGCTAAGGTTCGTAAAGGACAATTTGAAGGCATGCCAGAAAAACTCTTGGAACCTGACTGGGCTCCTGACTATGGTGAAAGAAAGATTCACCCAACTGCTGGTGTCACTGCTGTTGGTGCTAGAATGCCGCTCATCGCCTACAACATCAACTTAGATACAGACAATCTAGAAATTGCCAACAATATTGCCAAAATCATCCGTGGATCAAGCGGTGGTTACAAGTACTGTAAAGCGATTGGCGTTATGCTGGAAGACCGCAACATTGCTCAGGTTTCTATCAACATGGTCAATCTGGAAAAATTCCCACTCTATCGTGTCTTTGAAACTGTTCGCTTTGAAGCCAAGCGCTACGGAGTTGGAATCCTCGGCTCAGAGGTCATCGGTTTGGCACCAGCTAAGGCTTTGATTGACGCAGCAGAATACTATCTGCAAATTGAAGACTTTGACTATGGCAAGCAAGTTCTGGAAAACCATTTGCTGGGCTAGGAGGACAGAAACCTATGAAATTAGTAGATTTAAGTTTGACAGAATTTGCCCAGGTCCTAGGCTCAGATGCTCCTGCACCAGGAGGTGGCTCTGCCGCTGCTCTTTCAGCCGCAAACGGTATTTCCCTGACTAAGATGGTTTGCGAATTAACCCTTGGCAAGAAAAAATACGCAGAATTTGAAGCAGAAATTGCTCAAGTGCACGCAGAAAGTGCTCGACTCCAAGAAAGCCTTCTTGCAGCTATTGACAGGGACACTGAAGCTTTTAATCTGGTCTCTGCTGTCTTTGATATGCCTAAGGAAACAGATGAAGACAAGGCTGCCCGTCGGGAAGCTATGCAGCAAGCCCTCAAGGAAGCGACCAAGTCACCATATGGCATGATCGAAGACATCTTGGCTGCCCTGCAAACAACTCAAAAGGCCGTCGGCAAATCCAATACCAATGCTGCCAGCGACCTAGGGGTAGCAGCCCTCAACCTTAAGGCTGGCCTGCAAGGGGCTTGGCTCAATGTCCTCATCAACCTGTCAGGTGTCAAGGATGAAGCATTCGTCGCAGACTACCGCAGCAAGGGTGAAGAGCTACTGCAAAAAGGCTGCGCTCTAGCCGATGAAATTTATCAAGAAATTTTGAAAGTTGTCTAATAGATAAACTGAAGAGAAGTCTGCTCTTTCCCATGAATGGGCTTCCTCTTCTCAAGAGGTAACAATATGGTTTTATCAGATATTGAAATTGCTAATTCGGTTCAAATGAAGCCCATCAAAGAGGTGGCTGAAAAGCTAGGAATTGCTGAAGACGCCTTGTCTCTTTATGGAAATTACAAGGCAAAAATCAGTGCTGGCCAACTGGAAGCCTTAAAAGACAAGCCAGACGGCAAACTGATTCTCGTGACAGCTATTTCTCCAACACCAGCCGGAGAAGGCAAGACAACGACTTCTGTCGGATTGGTCGATGCTTTGGCTGCTATCGGTAAAAAAGCCGTTATCGCTCTACGGGAACCTTCACTCGGACCTGTCTTTGGTATCAAGGGCGGAGCTGCTGGCGGTGGACACGCTCAAGTTGTGCCAATGGAAGACATCAATCTCCACTTCACTGGTGACTTTCATGCCATCGGTGTTGCCAACAACCTGCTGGCAGCCCTCATTGATAACCACATCCATCATGGAAATGCCTTAGGCATCGACTCTCGCCGCATCACTTGGAAGCGGGCAGTGGATATGAATGACCGGCAACTGCGCCACATCGTAGACGGCTTGCAGGGCAAGGTCAATGGCGTTCCGCGTGAAGATGGATTTGACATTACAGTTGCTTCTGAGGTTATGGCTATTCTCTGTCTGTCAGAAAATATCACTGATCTCAAGAACCGTTTGGAAAAAATCATCATTGGCTACAGCTTTGAAGGTAAGCCAGTAACTGCCAAGGATTTGAAAGCTGGTGGCGCTATGGCTGCTGTGCTCAAAGACGCTATCCATCCAAACCTGGTTCAAACTCTGGAACACACACCAGCCTTGATTCACGGTGGACCTTTCGCCAACATTGCTCATGGATGTAACAGTGTCCTAGCTACCAAGCTGGCTCTCAAATATGCTGACTATGCAGTCACCGAAGCTGGTTTCGGTGCTGACCTGGGTGCTGAAAAATTCATTGATATCAAGTGCCGTACATCTGGTCTTCGTCCATCGGCTGTAGTTCTGGTAGCTACTATCCGCGCTCTCAAGATGCATGGTGGTGTGGCTAAGAGCGACCTGGCTGAAGAAAATGTCCAAGCTGTTGTAGACGGTCTGCCAAACTTAGAAAAACATCTGGAAAACATTCAAGATGTTTATGGATTGCCAGCAGTCGTTGCTATCAATAAATTCCCGCTGGATACCGAAGCAGAATTGCAAGCAGTTTATGATGCCTGCCAAAAACGGGGAGTTGACGTAGTGATTTCCGACGTCTGGGCAAATGGCGGAGCCGGCGGTAAAGAGTTGGCTGAAAAAGTTGTTGAATTGGCCGAAGGAGACAATCACTTCCAATTTGTATATAATGAAGAAGACTCCATTGAAACCAAACTGAACAAGATCGTTACCAAGGTCTATGGAGGCAAGGGCGTTCGCCTGACTCCTGCCGCTAAACGCGAGCTCAAACAACTGGAAGAGCTGGGCTTCTCCAACTATCCTATCTGTATGGCCAAGACTCAGTACTCCTTCTCAGACGATGCTAAGAAACTGGGCGCACCTAAAGACTTTGTCGTGACTATCAGCCAGCTCAAAGTTTCTGCTGGTGCAGGCTTTATCGTTGCTCTGACTGGTGCAATCATGACCATGCCAGGACTGCCTAAAGTGCCGGCCAGCGAAAAGATTGATGTTGACAAAGACGGCAATATCAGCGGTTTGTTCTAATAAATACCAAAAATGACAAATATAACTCTTCTAAAATCAAACGATTTTCAAGTTTCCGATTGGTCGGGAGGAAAGACAAAACAACTTTATCTTTCCCCGTCCACCGGCGACTATGGCCGGCGGGAATTTGACTATCGGCTCTCAACAGCAACTGTGGAAGTAGCTGAAAGTGAATTTTCTGACTTGAGTGGCTTTCACCGTATTCTTATGAGCCTAGACCATCCTCTGCGCCTTCTCAATGCTAGTCGACAAGAGGAAATGGTTCTAGCTCCCTTTACCCCCTATTTCTTCGAAGGGAGTGATTCTATCACAAGTCGCGGGACTTGTACCGACTTTAACTTAATCTACAGCGACCACTATCAGGGACAGATGATTGCCGTCTCCAATAAGCAAGAGCTTAGCCGAGATGACGAAATTCAATTTATCTATGCTTTGACAAATCTAACAGTGATTGGAGATAACTTTCCACCACTTGATATAGAGGAAGGAAATCTTCTGATAGTGGAAAAAGAGACTCAGGAAACTGAGCTGCATATAATGTTTTCATGTAACCAATCTAAAGGCTCTCCTCTTGCCATTTGGGCTGGTTTGAACCACATCCCCGCTAAGTAAAGATACAGTGATGCTCCAAGATTGGTCTGCCACCACCCTATCTTTACTTGGAAGGGATCCTCATATCTCTAAAGGAGAAACATTATTATGGATGCAAACAAACTCAACACACAAGAGCAGGAAAAAGCGAAATTCAGCTTTGCCGGTGCAACTCTTTATGGTATTAATGCCGTTATCGGCTCTGGTATCTTCCTCCTACCTCAAAAAATTTACAAAGGGCTTGGACCTGCTTCTCTAGCTGTCATGTTAGGGACTGCCATCCTCGTTATTCTGCTAGCAGTCTGCTTGGCAGAAACTGCAGGTTATTTCAATAAAAATGGTGGAGCCTTCCAATATGCCAAGGAAGCATTTGGTAACTTTGTCGGATTTAACGTAGGCTTTCTGGGTTGGGCGGTTACCATCATCGCTTGGTCCGCTATGGCTGCAGGATTTGCAAGACTCTTTGTCATTACCTTCCCAGCTTTTACCCCTTATGAACTAGTCCTTAGTATCACTTTAATTGTCTTGCTCAGCTTGATGAATATTGCTGGTTTAAAGACCTCTAAGTTTTTCACACTAGCTGCAACCGTAGCTAAGTTGATTCCAATCATTGCATTTGCAGCATGTGCCATCTTCTTTATCAAAGGCGGAATCGACAAAGGAAACTTCACTCCCTTCCTTCAACTAGAACCTGGCACAGATATCATGAAAGCTATCTCAAGTACAGCTATCTATATCTTCTACGGTTTTATCGGCTTTGAAACCATGTCTATCGTTGCTGGTGAAATGCGCGATCCAGAAAAGAATGTACCACGTGCCATTCTAGGGTCTATCAGCATTGTATCTGTTCTCTACATGCTCATTATTGCAGGAACCATTGCTATGCTAGGTAGCCGTATCCTACAAACAGATGCTTCTGTGCAAGACGCTTTTGTTGAAATGATTGGCCCTGCTGGGGCATGGATCGTTTCTATCGGAGCCCTTATTTCTATTGCCGGCCTCAACATCGGTGAATCCATCATGGTACCGCGTTTTGGAGCAGCTATTGCCAATGAAGGTATGTTGCCTAAAAAAATTGCTGAAACCAATTCTAAAAACGCACCTATTTTTGCTATCATCATCTCAGGTGTTTTAGCTATCGCATTGCTCTTTACAGGAACATTTGAAGTATTAGCAGCTCTCAGCGTAGTCTTCCGTTTCTTCCAATACATCCCAACTGCTCTAGCCGTATTGGTATTGAGAAAGAAATATCCAGATAAAAAAGTAGTCTTCCGCGTTCCATTTGGTCCAGTAATCCCAATCCTAGCAGTCTTAGTCAGCCTTGTCATGATTTGGGGTGAAAATCCAATGAACTATATCTATGGTCTCATAGGTGTCCTTATCGCAAGTACGGTATACTATATCTATATTGTACTGATTTGTGAAAATAAAGTTCTTGAATAAAAAGGAGAATAAATCGTATGACACATGTAATAAATTTGGATGGTGAACATCTTACTTTAGAAGATGTGATCGCAGTAGCTCGTCATGGAGCTACCTGCGAAATCGACCAAGAAGCTAAGAAAGCTGTGGAGGCTTCTCGTAAAATCGTGGACGACATCGTTCGTGAAAAACGGGTAGTCTATGGTGTTACAACTGGATTTGGATCTCTTTGTAACGTTAGTATCTCACCAGAAGATACGACTCAACTACAGGAAAATCTGATCCGTACCCACGCTTCAGGCTTTGGTGATCCCCTACCAGAAGACGCAGTCCGTGCTATCATGTTAATCCGGATTAATTCTCTGGTAAAAGGCTACTCTGGTATTCGCCTGTCCACTGTCGAAAAGCTTCTGGAACTGCTCAATAAAGGCGTCGTTCCATTCATTCCAGAAAAAGGATCTTTAGGAGCTTCTGGTGACTTGGCTCCGTTGGCTCACATGGTTCTTCCTATGCTAGGACTTGGCCACGCATACTATCAAGGTCAACTGCTCTCTGGACAAGAAGCTTTGGACAAGGCTGGGATTGAAAAAATTGCTCTAGCTGCTAAGGAAGGTCTGGCGCTAATTAACGGTACGACTGTCCTAACAGGTATCGGTGCTCTTGCTACCTACGATGCCATCCAATTGCTTAAATTATCAGATGTGGCTGGTGCTCTTTCTATGGAAGTACACAATGGTATTACCAGCCCATTTGAAGAAGACTTACATACCATTCGACCTCAGAGCGGTCAGCTAGCTACAGCCCGCAATATCCGCAACCTTCTAGAAGGCAGTGGCAATACGACCGTAGCTACTCAACAACGTGTCCAAGATCCATACACCCTGCGTTGTATTCCGCAGATTCACGGTGCAAGCAAGGACTCTATCGCTTATGTGAAAACCAAAGTTGAGATTGAGATCAACTCCGTTACAGACAACCCTATTATTACTAAGGAAGGTCATGTCATCTCAGGCGGTAACTTCCACGGTGAACCAATGGCTCAGCCATTTGACTTCCTCGGTATCGCTATTTCTGAAATCGGAAATGTTTCTGAACGTCGTGTAGAACGTCTAGTTAACAGCCAACTGAGCAAGCTACCATCCTTCTTGGTCAAACACCCAGGACTCAACTCTGGCTTTATGATTACCCAATATGCTTGTGCTTCTCTTGCTTCTGAAAATAAGGTTCTGGCTCATCCAGCCAGCGTAGACTCTATCCCATCTTGTGAAAACCAAGAAGACTTTGTCAGCATGGGAACTACCGCAGCACGCAAGGCAGCTGAGATTCTCAAGAATTCTCGCCGCATCGTGGCAACAGAAATCATGGCAGCCTGCCAAGCTCTAGATCTGAAACCAGAAAACCATGAACTGGGCAAGGGAACCAAACCAGCCTACGACCTCTTCCGTCAACATGTCCGCTTTATCGAATTTGATAAGGACATCGAAATCTATGAAGAGCTCAACAAGGCCTCTGAGCTGATTGAAAGCGATGAATTCCTAGCAGCAGTTGAAAAGGCTGTGGACTTGAGCATTCAATTCTAAATCTGATACTCTTTGAAATTAACTTTTGAAGGTCTTAAGCTCTTTTGATGAACTTCGGTTCTATCAGCAGTGGCTTACCTTGTCAAATTTGGATCTTCGTTGAGTCAGAAAAGCGAATAAAAGAAGCCCACGCTTGTTCAGCTGGGCTTTCTTTTTTCAGCTAAAAGTCATTGACAGCCATAGTGGAAACTCTTATAATAAAGTCGCTAGTGCCATTAAGCAAGGTCAAATAAAATGAAAATCTCAAGGGCAAATCTTAGAAGCTAGAAAGAGTTTGATTAAGGAGAAAAGTAACAATGAAAAAAGCCTCTAAAGTAGACTATTTTGCAATTCTACATCCACTTGTCTTAATCATTTTACCAGCAATGGCCTACCTCATTTGGCATATGTTAAAAACCATTTTATTTACTTTTTTAAATCTCCTAATAGGCAAGCCTATTGTTAAACAGGACGATAGCTTTCTCATTGTATTTTTTTATCTATGTATCGCTGTTTTTATCCTTTATTCAGTCGGCTTTTTAGCACAACTGATGCTCCATATTTGCAATAGCAAAGAGAGCACTCTTTTACCTGTTTGGTGCATGCTTACAGCTTTAATTCTGCTTGTACCAACGGTTGAAAATGGCCGAATCCTTAGCTCTGGATGGACACCATATGCTTATTTTCTTTCAATTGCAGCCTATATTGCTTATCTCTTTTCGAAAAGACCAAAGGTTAGAGAGGGCTACCGGTCCAACACTAAGATACGCTACGCTACATGGACTGCATTGATTCTCGCCATTATAGTGGCTTTCTTGTAAACAATTCTCTCTCCACTAAGCTTCTTTCCCCGCAGAAAGTCATTGACAGGCTTAGCGGAAACTCTTATAATAAAATCGCAATATCGTTATGGAAAAGGAAAAGATTATGTTAGAAGATTATTATCAGTTAGATAACAGCTATTATCAACGTGGGGTCGAAGATAATTTATACGCTGCAAAATGGGGTATGGTTATCGAATTCTTGAATTTAAATGACCCAGACTTAAAACCTTTTGAGGGAGTCAACTTTGCCTTAATTGGTTTCAAGAGCGACAAAGGAGTCTACATCAACCACGGTCGGGTTGGAGCAGTTGAAGGACCACAATCTATCCGTACTCAGTTGGCCAAACTGCCTTGGCATCTAGGTCGAAACGTCCGTGTCTTTGATGTCGGTGATATTGATGGTCCCAATCGGTCTCTGGAACAACTCCAAAGCAGTCTAGCAAAAGCTGTCAAGCGCCTGCGGGAGCTCAATCTTCGTCCCATCGTACTGGGAGGCGGGCACGAAACAGCCTACGGAAACTATCTCGGACTCAAGTCTTCACTAAAACCCGAGCAAGAATTAGCCGTCATCAATATGGATGCCCATTTTGATCTTCGTCCCTATGACCAGACTGGTCCCAATTCCGGTACTGGATTTCGCCAGATGTTTGACGAAACTTTAGCTCAGAAACAAGTCTTTAACTATCTCATTTTAGGTATCCAAGAACACAATAATAACCTCTTTCTCTTTGATTTTGTAGCCAAGTCTAAAGCCATCCAGTTCCTGACTGGACTAGATATCTACCAAATGGGCCACAAGGAAGTCTGTAAGGTTGTTGATGCCTTTCTTGCAGACAAGGAACAAGTCTATTTGACCATTGACATTGACTGCTTTGCTGCTGGTGCTGCTCCTGGTGTCAGTGCTATTCAGTCGCTGGGCGTGGATCCAAATTTAGCCGTTCTGGTCTTCCAGCATATCGCAGCTTCAGGAAAACTAATTGGTTTTGACGTGGTAGAGGTTTCTCCACCCCACGATATTGACAACCATACAGCCAACCTAGCTGCCAGCTTTATCTTTTATCTGACCCAGGTCTGGGCCCAAATACATGATTAATCTTTTTGTCAGAATAAAAAGAGAGGATAAAATTCATTTTCATCCTCTTTTATTTTGTATTTGATTATCGAGACAGTCTCAAGCGCAAGCTTTCCAGTTCTTTTAACTGATGGCGGTCCCGATAAAAATTAAGATGGCTTTTAGCCGTATCATAGTAATAATCAAAATCCCGAGTCAATAACTCTTCAAAACCACTTTCTTTCAAATCTCCTAGCAGAAGTTGATATTTAAGCACTGCCATTAGGTAGTAAATCAAACCCTTGTCTCGTGGATTGCCATATCGGCTGATCAACTCTTCCTTCTTTCTCAGTAGGTCCAAGACTGGCTGATAGTCTCCTTTTTCGCAGCTAATCAAGCCTAGATAAACTTCTAACTGAGTCTCCTTCCAAGGAAAACTAAGAGATTCCATAGCTTTTTTAGCTTTCAAAAGGATCGCCTCTGCCTGCTCATAATCTTTCAACTGATAATAGGTCATACCTAATCCAATATAGAAGGCAAAAATTGATGGCTCTGCTATTTTGTTTTCTGTTAGATCAATTGCTTCTTTCTGGTGGGCCAAGGCTGTTGTAAAATTCCCGCGAATCTGCTCAATCTCCGCCAGATAATCTAGAGCTGCTGCAATCTGAATCGAATATTTGGAGCGAAGCGAGTCTGTTAAGCTGAAACAATCAATAGACTGATAGAGATGGTGAAGCGACTGTTCTTCATCTCCGATCATGAGATGATATAGCCCTTTCAGACGAAGATTGACGGCAATGGCTTCGTGGTTATTGGCCTGGACTGAAGCATCCAGAGCCCTCTCCGTATAATAACGCATTTCAGGAATATTCTCCGTCTGAATACAGTAATAGATCATCTGCCGATAACCTTCCAGAAGGAACTCCATCTGCTGCAGTTCCTTGGCCGAAGCAATCACCTGCTGGATATTGTCCATCCCCTGCTGGTAATTTCCTGTCCGAATAGCATAGCGCCCTTCCAGATAGAGGAAACGAAGTACCAGCAATTGAAAATCCTTATGATTTTGATGTTTGCTTTCTAAGTCCTTTATTTCCTGACGAATTCGATCAAATTGCTCCAGAACAGCAGTCTGGTTGTTATCCTCTGTCTTTTCAATAAAACCAAACTCACGTGAGTAAATTGGAAAGAGTTCATGATGAAACTGTAAAGTAGCTTCCAAATAATGCAACTCGTATTCCAAAGACTTGATCGGTTGCTTAGACATCTTATAATGATAGGCAATTTCATTGAGCAACTGGGAATGATAAAGGGGATCTCCCAAGCATTCTTCCATGCTCTGGGCAATCTGATGATGCAACATCCGGCGCTTGGCTATTGACAGACGCTCATAAGCATATATTTGCAGGAGTTCCTGACTAAAATTCACTACCAGCTTGTCCTCCTCTTCCACCTCAATTAAGAGTCGCTTTTGTCTCAAAGCCTCAATAATTTCAACCAGGTCTTCCACAGGTAAAGCAAGTAACTTGGTCAAAAAGGAAAGCGACGCAGGTTCTCTGAAACAAGTTAGATAGTCCAGTAGTTCCTCTTCCCCACTGCTAAGATGATCCAGCTTCAAAGACAGCTTAGCCTTGATAGCCGGCGTCAATGGCTGAAACTTTTCTCCTCTCAAGAGTTGCTCAGCATATTCTGACAGGAAGAATGGAATCCCCTGACTAACTCGATAAATGTCTTTGACTTTTTCCTCAGAAAGAACTTCTATTCCCTTTTGAGCTTGTAGATAAGCTACACTATCTTGAAAATTGAGGGGCTGTAGCTCAATAAAGTCAATCTTATCACGAACCAGTAAATGATTGAAAAAATGCTCCAAATAAGAAGGAGTACTGAGATGTTTGGTCAGCACAAAGGCTACTGGATAATCATACATATGGTTCATGACTTGTTCCAAGACCGCAGTACTAGCTGCATCCATCCAGTGACAATCCTCAATTAAAATCACCAGAGCTTTTTTCTTAGAAATTTTCTGCAGAATATCGACTACAAACTGGGCTAATTTGTCTGCATCTAACTCAGCGCCAGAGACCCCTCCTGTTAAGATTGGAAAATAGCTTTCCAAAATGACTTGCCACTGACTAATTGTAAGAATCTTGTGCTGAATGACCAAATCACCCAAACCATCCAGTAGGCCACGCCAAGGCTGAAGCTCCGACTTCATTTCTTCCTTGAAACACTCGGCCATAACAATTTGAAAGTACTTGGTCTGATTGGCTAGCACCTGACGAGTCACAGTGCGTTTCCCTATGCCTGTGCCACCCACTAGGACTAGAGCACGCGCCTCCTGTTCTCCTAAAATCTTAGAAAAATAAGACTCTAAGCGCTGAATTTCACTCACTCGACCAAAGAAATGGTCCGTATTCCGAAGAAATTGCTTGGTTTTTCTTTCACTCCGATCTTTAGCAAGAACTTCATGATAAAGTTGTTGAATAGACTCATTGGGACTAATTCCCAGTTCTTTGTCCAAGAGATTCACTAGTTTATAGTAAGTCTCAATAACCTTCCCTGGTCGATCATTATCCCGGTAGAACTTCATGAGCAGATGATAATTCTTTTCATCAAACTCGTCCAAGCTAATCAAACGACGCAGATTTTGCTCGGCTTCTTCTAGATTTAGCTGATCCTTTTCCTTTTCAAGCTGATGGTAGCAAGCTTGAACATAAAGTTGCTCATACTGGGTCCGCATTTTGGAAACCCAGTAATCAAAAGCTTCGCTATCCTTAAGATAGAACCCCTGCAAAAAATCTCCTTGATAGAGAGACAAATGCTCTGCTGGTTTAGCTATAAAAGTCTCCACATCACTTTCAATTTTGAAGTTTTGATTAAGAGACAAAACTGTCCTGTTGGGCGCAATAATCCAATCCCCACCTAAGAGTTTATTGGCCTGGTAGATGGTATTACGTAGATTTTTTTTAGCAGACTGATTGTCCTTATTTTCCCAGAGGATTCCTGCAATTTCTTCTCGATTAACTGCTCCATTGATATGAAGATAGTAAATCAAGGCATTTATTTTAGCAAAAGGGAAGAATACTTCCTCCTGATCAAGAAAAACACTGGGGCTTCCCAATAGTTTCAAGCTCAAAAGTTTTTTGTTCATGCAAACGCCTCCAAGAAAGCTTATAGAACTACTATAAACAAAAATAGAAAGTTTCGCAAGTAAGGAAGTTCACCAAGCTTTGGTATGCTTATTTTAAAATGGATTTCCTGTTCTAGAGTAAGTTGATTTAAGAAGCCTTATCGCTAGTGATTGAACAAATAATTTTCTTTTGAAAATGGCTCTCCTTTATTCCCCAATAAACTTTTCATTTGGTTCTTATGACCTGAAAATATTATTCCAAAATTGGCGTAGCCAAGCCCAACAACGGACAAAGAAGGCTGGTCGATTTAAGAGGCTTTTAAAACGGGCAAGTTCCTTTTTGACTTCCTTTTGAATACTTTCTTTCCCTGGAACATAGACACTTTTAGCTGAGAGATACCCCATTGATCCACGATTATTTTGTGGTGCCTTAAATTTTTTGCCTCCATTAGCCATCGCTCTTCTGCGAAAAAGAGGGTCCCAAACGGCTGGTGTTTTAACATCATAGCGAGTATGGGAAGCCCGATTCCCTGGACGATTGCGGTCACCATAGTTAAAGCTAGCACCATTAACAAGGCCATTTTGGCTAGTCCCTTCTGGATCCATAATATTGAGGAAGCGACCTTGCTGATCTAAAATGAATTCTGTATGGAAATTAAGTAAAATTTTGATATTAACTTGGCTTTTTTGATCATCTGGATAAAACACCTGACCCGAAAGCTTATCTATATAAGCTTTATTATGCAAACGAGAGGACTCATTGAAGCTATAAGGCATACTTGGCCGAGACTTAAAATAGCTGGCCAAGGCTTCTGCATCTGTCATCCCCTCTGCTCTATAATGCTCTCGCACCCACTGGGCTTGTTGGCAGGAAATCAGATAGCGAAATTGATGGACCTGGCTTTTTAATTCCTGATTTCCATCTGTTTGACTGAAATCGTCAGCTGGAAAGGCAGTCTGTACCGTTTTAGCAAAAGTTCCCCAAAAACTATCATGAGGTGCCAAATCCGGACTGAACTTCTCTAGAAGCGAAACTACTTCATCCGACTCCCCTTCTAACTCCTTGGGCATTTCCACACAGGCTAGAGCAATCCCCAGTAATTTCTGAGCTTGGAGAGGAGAAGCATGGCGACTATCCAACTTCCACAACTCTTTAAAGAGCTCACTACCAAAAAGTTTAGCTTCTTGCCAAGGCACTTGAACATTTACTGTCCCAATTTTTCGACAAACCTCTTCCACTGCCTCATGTGACCAGCCCAGCTCTTCCAGCCACTTTTTTTGATTCTCTACTGTATTTGCCACTGGCAAGTTCCTTCCCGTCTTTTTTATCTATTATATGCATTTTTTATTTCTTCCGTCAAACTAGAAGACTCCCTTTCTATAGGATAGCAGAATTTTTTCTAAAGTCGATCCTTTTTCTGCCTAAGAACCACTTGACTGTATTCTTGTCTTATTTTTTGCTATACTAATAATAAGAAAATTCGAGGTATAACATGACACCTAATAAAGAAGATTATCTAAAATGTCTCTATGAACTTGGAACCAGACACAATAAAATCACTAATAAAGAAATCGCTCAACTCATGCAAGTCTCTCCGCCAGCTGTAACAGAGATGATGAAGAAGCTACTAGCTGAAGAATTACTCATCAAGGACAAAAAGGCTGGTTACCTCTTAACCGATTTGGGGCTAAAATTAGTTTCAGACCTCTATCGTAAACACCGGCTAATTGAAGTTTTTCTAGTGCACCATCTGGGCTATACCACAGAGGAAATCCATGAGGAAGCCGAGGTTTTAGAACACACTGTTTCTGACCACTTTGTTGAAAGACTGGATCAGTTGCTGGATTATCCCAAAGCTTGCCCCCATGGAGGAACCATTCCAGCTAAGGGAGAACTCCTAGTTGAAAAACATAAACTTACTTTAGAAAAGGCTAAAGAAAAAGGCGATTATATACTGGCCCGTGTCCATGATAACTTCGATCTCTTGACCTACCTTGAAAGAAATGGCCTTCAAGTAGGCAAAACTATTCGTTTTCTAGGCTACGATGACTTTAGCCACCTCTATTCTCTTGAAGTGGATGAGCAAGAAATCCAACTAGCCCAACCTATTGCCCAACAGATTTATGTAGAAAAGATTTAAAAGTTCTTTGAAATTCAAAGGGCTTTTTTTGACAAGATAATAGAAAAGATATATAATAAGTATACTTACTATTTTGGAAGTGGTATAAAAATGAAGCAACTTGATTTTAATTCAATTTATAAAAATGATTCCCAACAGTCTACTGGTCTCCTCTTTATCCGTGCCTACCACAAGTGGCATGGTCTGATTAAAAGCCAACTGAAAACAATTGATCTGACCCATCCCCAATTTGTCATTTTGACTAGTCTTGCAGCACTTCTACGTCAGCAAGAATGGGTGAGTCAAACCGATATCGCCCGCTTTTCTGACATGGATGTCATGACCGTATCCCAAATCATCCGACTCTTGGTCAAAAAAGACTTAATCATGCGGGAAATCCATCCCAAGGACAGTCGTGCAAACATCATACTTCTGACAAAACAGGGGCTGCAAAAGGTCAATCAAGCCCTTCCTTTAGTTGAAGGTATTGATCAGGCATTCTTTGGAAAATTAGAAGATAAAACAGAGATATTGAATCAACTCTTAATAGAACTGGAGACCGCAAATGACTAGATTTTGGATTGGCGTCGTATCAAAAGAACATGTACTAAGAGGGGTAGAAGGTGGATTTTGTCAACTCTGCCATGGAAAAAAAGCACCACTAAACCGAATGAAAAAGGGGGACTACCTTCTCTACTACAGTCCTAAATATCAGATGAATGATCAAGAAAAGCTGCAGAACTTTACAGCAGTTGGTAAGATCCTAGATGATACAGCCTACCAAGTAGAGATGTTCGAAGATTTCTTCCCATTTCGGCGAGATGTCAGCTACTACCAGCCGGTCATAGACTGCCCCATTGAGCAAGTCCGCCAGCATCCTCAGTGGCGTCAGTATGCCTCCCAGCTAAGATACGGGCATTTCGAAGTTTCGAAGGACTTCTTCCTTTATGTTTTTGATCAAATGAAAGTCGACAGTCCTGCAAATAACTAGAAACAGCTATGTTTGATTATCTTCTCCCTCAAAAGACTGTACCAGCTCTTTCTCAAAAATGAAGTTCCGATTCATGAAATGAATCGGAACTTTTAATTTGTAGTGGAATTCTTAGCTAACTAAATCAACAAGAAAGCCGATAGCATACCCGTAATCACATTGGCTAAAGCATGCATGATCCAGCTGGCTAAAATAGAACCACCAGATTTCTTTTCATTGACAAAACCTAGATAAGCTGCAATGCCACCAGTACACAAAATGATGACTAGGGTTTGCAACCAAGAAACCTCTGTTATAAACATAAGACCATGAAGGAGCCCAAAAAGAGCAGCTTGTATGGTATTGGCTACTCCAAAAGACAAGCAGACAGAGAATCTTTTTAAAAGAAAACCTCTGAATAGTAGTTCTTCTGGCAGGGAAGTTTGAAAAAGACTATAAATCAGAACAGCTGGCAAGGCTTGGAAGCCGAGGCCAGAAAAACTTGAAGTTGCAGTTTTAAGATCTTTTACAATAGTATACAGTACTAAATATGAAAAGATAGTGAAGCTTAGCAAACCAAGAAATATCCAGAGCCACATCTTATGCTTGCCAGTATCTTTTAGTGGCTTAAAGCCTATCCAATCTAAAAATGAACTTTTTCTTCTAGCTGTCACAAACCACCAAATAAAAGGAAGCAACATAAACAAAACAATTTGAATCAGAGCATTCGTCATTTGTTGAATAAGACTTACCATCATTAGAAACTCCTTTCTCTCATTTCTTTACCATCATTATATAAAACAAACTTCAATTATTTATTAAGTAATTCTAAATTGTTTCTAAAAAAAGATAGATTTTAAAGGTATAAAACCCAAGATTTTTACTGCTTCCATTTTCTTGCCATTCCACTTACATTTTGCTAAAATGATGTCAAAAATCAGTGAGGAAAAATCATGCCACAAGAACTTTTTAAAGAATTTGCCCAGCTAGATCAAGTGGAAGCTATTGTTCTCGGCGGCTCTCGTGCTGGACAGCATTTTGACAAAGACTCAGACTATGATGTTTATATCTACTTGACAGATTCCATTGCTCCCCTGACTCGACGCAATATCCTCAGCAAGTACTGCTCCTACATGGAAATCGGCAATCAGTTTTGGGAACTAGAAGATGACTGTGTGCTGAAGAATAACATCGAAATCGAGCTCATTTACCGTACACTGGACAGCTTCGATAAAGACCTGCAGACTGTAGTTATAGACCACCAAGCTCAGAATGCCTATACCACCTGTATGTGGCACAATCTGCTCCACAGCAAAATCATCTACGACCGAAATGGTCGCTATGAGGCGCTTCAAAACAAGTACAGACGACCTTATCCAGCTGAACTGAAAAAGAATATTATTAAGAAGCAGCTCCTTCTACTCGATCAAGCCATGCCAGCTTTCTCCAAACAAATAGAAAAAGCGCTCAAGCGTCAAGACCTGCTCAGTATCAATCACCGCAGCAGTGAATTTTTTGCTTCCTATTTTGACTTGCTCTTCTCCCTAAACGAACAGACGCATCCTGGAGAAAAGAGAATGCTGGAGTATGCAAAAACCAACTGCCCGCTATTACCTCAGCATTTTGAAGAAACTATACATGCCTATTTTGAAAAACTCTACACTGAGCCCGCTGAAGCCATAAAGCTTATCAACCAGCTAGTGACGACCATCAAAGAAATCATTCCTCAAGAAATGATTGATGGTTTTTAGAAATGTTTTAGGAAATTATACATTCATTGCTACAGAAGCAAAAAAATTAGGAGTTTGAACACTAGTGTTCAAACTCCTTTTCATACTTCTTCTCAGCGATTTTTCGTGTCCAGAATAATAGTTACTGGACCATCATTGATTAGCTCTACCTGCATGTCTGCTCCAAAAACACCCGTTTTGGTTGGTACTTCTTGCGCCAGTAGCTGATTAAATTCGTCATAGAGACGACTGGCTAATTCGGGTGGCGCCGCCTTGACAAAAGCCGGCCGATTTCCCTTCTTAGTATCCGCATGCAGGGTGAACTGAGAGATAGAGAGAATCTCCCCTTCAATATCTTTAACAGACAGGTTCATCTTGCCCTCAGCATCGGAAAAAATCCGCATATGAACGATTTTACGAACAGCATAGTCCAAGTCATCTGGACCATCATCAGGCCCGACTCCCACCAAGAGAAGCAAGCCAGACGAAATTTTGTTGTGTACTTGGTTTTCAATCGACACCTGAGCTTGTTTTACACGTTGAATGACAATTTTCATTTCTCTGCTTCTATTCCCTTTCCATCTGGATATCCTCTATCCTACACAGCAACTTCGTCCGCATACTTATCCATTGGTCCGCTTAACTGAGTAGACCTCCGGCACGCTCTTAATCTTATCCACCACCGTCGTTAGCATAGATAGATTAGCAATACCAAAAGAAACGTGGATATTGGCGAATTTCATATCCTTGGTCGGCTGGGCATTAACGGTAGAGATGTTTTTAGTTGTATTTGATAAAACCTGCAGCACATCATTGAGAAGGCCAGTCCGATTTAATCCATAGATATCGATGTGGGCTGTATATTCTTTGGTCGTATTATTTTCTTCCCACTCGACATCGATCAGGCGTTGCTCATAATTTTCCTGAGCCTTAAGGTTCATACAGTCCAAGCGATGGATAGCCACACCACGACCCTTGGTAATGTAGCCAACAATATGGTCACCCGGAACAGGGTTACAACATTTAGCAATCCGAATCAGTAGACCAGATGCCCCCTGAATGACTACACCTCCCTCATGTCTGACCTTGAGGGTTTCTTTGTTTTCGACCTTGACCTCGCCACCTTTGACTAATTCCTCAGCTTCAGCTCTGGCCTTGGCCCGCTCCTCTTCACGGCGCTCTTTTTCAGTCAGACGATTGAAAATCGAAATGGCTCCTATCTCACCAAAACCAATAGCCGCAAACAGAGCTTCTTCTGTCTTGTAGCTGGTCTTTTGCAGAACCTCTTCCATATGCTTCTTGTCCATGTACTTATTGGCGACATAGCCATTTTCCTGGAATTGAGCCTGCAGAAGTTCCCGACCTTTAGAGATAGATAATTCCTTGTCTTGGTTTTTAAAGAATTGACGAATTTTATTACGAGCCTTACTGGTCTTAACCAGACCAATCCAGTCTCGACTGGGACCAAAAGAATTAGCACTGGTGATAATCTCAACCTGGTCACCTGTCTTAAGCTTAGTCGTCAGTGGAACCATGCGTCCATTGACCTTGGCACCTGTTGCCCTTTCCCCGACCTTGGTATGAATCTCGTAGGCAAAGTCGATTGGCCCTGAATCCTTAGGTAAGGCACGCACAGAGCCATCAGGCGTAAAGACATAGATTTCTTCAGCCAGATAGTTTTCTTTGACCGAATCCACAAATTCTTTGGCATCGCCAGACTCTGCCTGCAATTCCATCAATTCTTGAATCCAGTTCATTCCGATTGCAGATTCTTTGCTATCAACCTTGCCTTTGATGCCCTTCTTATAGGCCCAGTGAGCTGCAACCCCGTATTCAGCGACTTCGTGCATTTCCTTGGTCCGAATCTGAAACTCAATCGGTCCCTTAGGCCCATAAACCGTCGTATGGATGGATTGGTAACCATTGGCTTTGCGGTTGGCAATATAATCCTTAAAACGGCCTGGCATTGGTTTCCAGAGCTCATGGATATAGCCTAGCATAGCATAGACATCACTTGGTGTCTCCAAAATGCAACGAATAGCAATCAAGTCATAGATTTCATCAAATCGCTTTTTCTTGTCCTGCATCTTACGATAGATCGAGTAGATATGCTTAGGTCGCCCATAAATCTTCCCATGTAGATGACGTTCAGCTGCATAGGTCTCAATCTTACTCACGACTTCTTCGACCAAGGCTTCTCTTTCACGGCGTTTTTCCTTCATCATGTGAGAAATCTTATAAAACTCGACTTCATTGAGATAGCGGAAAGACAAGTCCTCCAACTCCCACTTGACGCTAGAAATCCCCAATCTGTGAGCCAAGGGAGCATAGATCTCCATGGTTTCGCGCGAAATCCGCTCCTGCTTATCCTTGCGTAAGTGCTTGAGCGTCCGCATATTGTGAAGGCGGTCCGCCAACTTAACCAAGATAACCCGAATATCCTCCGACATGGCCATCAGCATCTTACGGTGATTCTCAGCAAGCTGCTCCTCGTGGGATTTGTACTTGACCTTCCCCAGTTTGGTCACACCGTCTACAATCGTCCGGACATCTGGACCAAACTCACGCTCTAAATCATCTAGGCTAGCATCTGTATCTTCTACCACATCATGCAAAAAACCACAGGCAACTGTGACTGCGTCAAGCTTAAGCTTGGCCAGAATCCCAGCTACCTGAATAGGATGAACAATATAGGGTTCTCCCGACTTGCGAAATTGCCCGCTATGACAGTCCACTGCATATACCAAAGCTTTCTGAACAAAAGCCACATCCTCAGCTGCTAAATATTTCCTTGTTAAAGCGACGACCTGATCGCCCGTTAAATTCACTTCTTTTGGCATTCATTCTCTCCAATTTCTTGCCTATTATTTTATCATTTTTAAGGTAATAAGAAAACACTTATGCAAAGAGCCTGGCTTGTTTTAATAAAAAGACAGCAGAAGTCAAAAATGCTGTACCTCATCCGATGAGATACAACATCCTTTAGTTCATTAGTTCAGACAAAACACTGACGGCACTGAAGGACCAGATCAAAGCATTACACCCAAGATTTTGAATAGGCTTTTTCTGAATTGACGTAATTCTAGACAGACAAAGCAGCTCACCCATTCTAGATTTCAAGGTCCAGCAAACTCCAATTTTCCGAGCTTTTGTTGATTCATAAAAATTTCACCCTTTTTTAAAATCGTTCACCGTAAGGTAAAGAGATAAAATAGAAACTAGGACAAATACCATCCAGCAGGCCGACATATGATAGAGAGCTAATGAAGAAAATCCGAAAGTTCCTAAGGGAATAGAAAGAGTAAAGAGCAAGCCCAGAAAGTTATTACCCTGTGCTAGCATATCTGCCGGAAGCTTTTCCATAATCAAGGCATCCAATTTCGGAGCAGATTTTCCCATAATGTAAGCCGAAAAAGCCAGAAAAGACAGCCCAATAAAAGGATTCAGTCCCAAAAGATTTGATAGAGCTGTTAATAAAAAAGAAGTACTATTCATAATCAGCAGAAAAGACAGTGACTGCTTTGAAAAATAATCATTGGGTGTCAGACTGCCCAAAATAGCTCCGACTAATAAGATGATTTCCACAATAAGGAGCGACTGACCATAGCCTAGGCCAAGTATCCCCGCATTATGCAAAAAGTAGAAGTTATAGATGGCGCCTATGGATCCGCCCAAAGAATTAAGAGCCAAAATGGAGAGCAGTATGCCCACAAATGAAGAATTGCCAGAATTTTTGAAGACAAGTTCCATTTCTTGGTAGGTTTTTTTGAAATTTTTCCATAGCGAATTCTTTTCCGTCACTGGAAGAACCTCTTTGTGAGTCAAGGCATGACGATACCCTAAAAGAACTAGGGAAGATAAGAGAAAAGACAAGGCATTGATGGTTGCGACCAGGGGAAAGTTATTATTAGAAACCGTCAACAGCCAGACGCCAAATGATTGACCAAGGATACTTGATAGGTAAGAAACAAATTGAGTAAATGAATAGGCCTTAAATAAATCATCCTTGTCTAAATTATGCTGAAGAATGGGCATTCTCAAGCCAGACGCATAATCACTCAGAACATCTGTAACGATATTAATAAGACAAATGGCTGAAAAAGCTAGAAAGGTTTGATTTTGAATCATAAAAGAGACCAAACTGAAGAGAGCGGCCTGAATCACTCCCACTACTATCATCGTCTGGCCTTTTCTGACTGACCGATCTGCCCGTACTCCAATCCAGAAAGTAAAAACCGTTGGAACTATCGTAATCATGTTTGCTATAAAAACTGCCAAATTGCTATAAGGAAGGCTCGCCGCATAGATGACAAAGACTAGGTTGTAAATGTATGAGCCTAAGGAATTCAACAGCCTAGAGATAGTCAAAGCTCTGTATAAACTATGCCGAAGAAAAATTTTCATATTTTGATTCCTTTCAAATTGCTTGATTTCCCCTTTGCTATTTGTAGACACTAGTATACCTTAATACTAAAACCCCAGCTTAAAGTTTTCATATTTTCAAACCGCATATACTAAAATTATTTACGCAATAAAAAACGAGGCAGAAAGCTCCTACCTCGCTATTTTCTAGTAATCACTGTAATAAAAATTTTTTAAAGTTTATTTGCTATTTGCATTTATTCAAACTTTTTTAACCAGTTATCCCTATTCTTAGTATAGTAGTCCGCACTATGGTTGCAGTTCAGTAGCTTCAGAGTTCGGATAGCATCTTCCATTTTTTCTTTTCCTTGACTTTTCTTCCCAGATATATAGTCAAACTGGCCCGAAGCAAACAAATAGATGATACGGAAATAAGCTTCATTTTCCCCAAAGAAGGAATCTTGAATCTGCTTATCAAAATAGGCTGCCTTGGATCGATTGTTTTTATCAATCGCCTTAAAAAATCCATTCAGTAAAATGGTATGAATATAATTTCTATTGGATGTTAAATCCTTCAAATGGCTTGTTTTTACCAGCATTTCTCTGGTATACCTATAGTATAAATCAAGCGGGAGCAAAACCGACATTTCAGAAAACAATCTTAGCTCATACTCTCCCCAGATTTCAACTGAAAATAAATAATCAGATAGAAAGTCACTTTCTTCTTTCGTTATTTCCACACCTTCATCAAAGAGAATCATGTGAGCCTTAATCAGTAGGGCATTCAGGAAGTAAGTCGCTTTCTGAGGGGACTGGTGATACTTAACAATCTGGTCCTGATACATTTTTTCCAGCTTGGTCATATTCTGCTGGTCGTGTGCCTCCCAAAGCTGCTTTTGTAGCATATCGTAGGAGGTAGGCTGAAAACCGCGGACCAAATAAACAAATTCTTCCAACTCCATGTGAATATTCTCTAAAGCAACCAGTAATTTTGCAGCAGAGATATCGGATTCCCCATTTTCAAAGCGACTTAACATAGAGTAGGAAAAAGCATCGCCAGTCGCATTTTTTAAAGAAATATTCCGTCCCTGGCGTATTTCTCGAAAAACTTCACCCATATATGTATACATATTCCGTCTCCTATCTAATCTTATATTGGTTGACCACTGACTCTCAACTATTGGTTCAATTCCAACAAAACACTGACTGCGGTCAAGGCATAAAGCGGAGCTGTTTCAGCTCGCAAGATACGTGGGCCTAGACCAGCCGATACAGCACCTGCTTGATGAAAGGCGTCTATTTCATCTGGAGACAGACCGCCCTCCGGTCCGAAGATAAAGAGAATTTTTGCTCCGGCTCCCAAGCCTGACAGCGCTCGGACTAGAGCCGCAGTTTCTCCTTCTTTGGCCGATTCTTCATAGGCCACAACGATGGTGTCGAATTGAGTCAGCTGAGCCAGAAAATCTGCCTTTTTATCAAAGAGCCGAACTTCTGGAATTAGATTGCGCTTGCTCTGCTCTGCTGCTCCCTGAGCAATTTTCTCCAGCTTTTCACTCTTTTTAGCCAACTTTTTGCCATCCCACTTGGCCACCGACCAGTCCGCTGGAAAGGCCCAGATAGCACCGGCTCCTAACTCCGTTACCTTTTGAGTGATAAACTCTAACTTATCTCCCTTGGGAAAACCTGAAGCAATGGTCACTTGAACCGGCAGCTCGGTATTATCCGCTAGCTCTTCCAAGATTTCCAAGCTCTGCTGACTGGAATCCAACACCCGAGCCAGTCGTTTCACGCCATCATCAAAGACTAATGTGACTTGTTCGTCCTCTTTGAGCCGCATGACTGAAAACATATGTTTGGCCGTGTCCTTATCCGTGATCACCAGAGGAGACTGAGGGTTTCCTTTTATAAAATACTGCTGCATCTAACCACCTATCACGCCTGAAATGTCCTGCGTTTTCTTAAAGACACAGGCATTCCATTCGCCCTGAATCATATGTGTTTCCAAGAAAAATCCTGCTGCTTCTGCTGACTCGCGCACCATTTCCCACTTCTCAGAAATGATCCCACTCATAATCAAATAACCCTCATCCTTGACCAAGCGATAAGCATCCTCTGTCAGATGGATGAGAATATCGGCCAAGATATTGGCAACGATGACATCCGCCTCGATTTCTACCCCTCGGAGAAGATCACCTGGTGCCACATGAATGTTTTCCATACCTGGATTGAGCTCAATATTTTCCTGAGCCACGCGCACCGCTACCTCGTCTAAATCATAGGCATAGATGTCCTTAGCGCCTAAGAGAGAGCTGGCAATGGAGAGGACACCGCTGCCTGTGCCTACATCCAGCACCGTTTCTCCGCCACGTAGGACCTGCTCCAGCGCGAAGAGGCTCATCTTGGTCGTCGGGTGAGTCCCCGTACCAAAGGCCATGCCAGGATCCAGCTTGATAATCTTCTCACCAGCTGTCGCTTCATACTCCGTCCAGGACGGTACAATTGTCAAGTCATGGGTAATCCGAGCCGGCTCAAAGTACTTCTTCCAGTTATCCGCCCAGTCTTCCTCAGCCAGCTCCTGCCGAGTCAGCTGAATATCTCCCGTCTCCAAGCCAAAGCCATCCAGCTCAGCCAGGCGCTCATTGGCCTTAGCTGCAACAGCCTCTATGTCCACTGAATCCGGATAGTATCCCGTAATCCTGACCCGCTCACTCTGCTCAACTTCTGGAAAAAGCTCACCGTACTGGTCAACCTGACCCAGATAATCTGCACTGTCATCAATAGCCACGCCCTGACTACCCAGCTCAATCAGAATATTCGATGCTGCTTCCTCCGCCTCCCGCTTCACTTCAATCGTTAATTCCTGCCAAGTGTCCATCATTAAATACCAAGCCCGTAAAACACAACGCCAAAATAGGAAATTCTCTGACGACGTTTGCGTCTAAGAGAACTTTATCTTTTTGCCACAGTGTTTAGGGCGGGTTCAGTTTAGAAATTCAACTGAACAATCCTTTCTTTGTTTATTTCATTGTCTTCGTCATATAGACCATATCCATGCCCTCTTTTTCGGGCTCCGTATGGGTCTGATGATAGCCGTTTTTCTCATAAAAAGCCACCATGCCTTTATCCTGGAAAACCGTACACAAATCCCATTTCATAATGGTAGAGAATGTCTCCTCAATCAGAGAGAGCCCCTCGGAGCCATATCCTTTATTCTGGTACTCTGGCAAAATCGCCACTGTTCCAATCCAGCCCGCTGTCTGTTCATCATTTGTATTCAAGCGAATAAAGCCCAGAATCTTCTCATCGTCTTTGACAAAATAATAAAAACTATTGGGCCGCTCAACCAGCTTCCAGCGAATCCGCTCTCGCTCCTCCAGATAAGGATCATATTGATCCTGATATTTCTCATAAACGGCCTTAAAACTCGATCGCTGAATGGCAATAATGGTCTCTAAATCCTCAGCTCCCGCCCGCTCAATATGAATCATGCTCGTACCTCCAAATAATCTCTCAACCTGCTCTGCAGCTGCGGAATAACCTTGTCATCTGCTAAAAACTGGCTCACATCCATCATCTGATAAGCCTGTCCCTCATCACCAAAGACGATACTGGCAAATTCTTCCTGAGTGATGGTTCCCACCATAAAAATAGAGGTTTTGTCAGGATCAAGCATTCCTTGATATTCTTTGGCCCAGACAATGGCAGCTTCTTCAAGCTTTAAACCAAGCTCTTCAAAAACCTCCCTTTGTACGCATTCAAAAGGCGTTTCCTCGTCCTCTCGGCCACCGCCCGGTAGCTCCCACATATTGGGCCAAGGAATGGTTGAAATATCGTCTCGCAAGATAGTCAGTAGCTTATCATCACAGATCAAGGCAATCTTGCAGCCAGAAAATTCCATCTGTTTGTGCAGCAAATCTAGTCCTTCTGCATCTACCATCAGCGTCTCCTAATACCTCGGATAGGGATAAAAGTCCGTCTCAGTCAAATCCGCTCTGCCATTTTCAAAGGCCTCAGCATTCCAAGCTATCTCAAACTCTGCTGCCTCTGGATCTGCTAAGAAGTCCATGAGTGCATCGAGACCAGACTCAGCCGTTTGGGTTAGGAAATCCGCGAAATAAGCCAGAAACTCCCGTGACAGCCCCTTCTTATTAGGCTCATAGGGCAGGGCTGCCAGATAGTCCTCTGCCTCAAAACGAGACTTGACCGGATTATAGAAAAGCACGGCTTCCTCAAAGTAAATATCCTCAGCCGAAGTATTGCCCTCAGCATCAACCGTCTCAATACCGCCTGGATTTTGCACCTCAAGGATAAAGGCGACCTCGACTGCATGATTCTTCTTGTCCCAGTTTATCTCATAGTCAAAAGGAAAGCTCTTCCCCATTTCCTCGTCCAATATCTCCAAAAAACCGTACTTAGCCATGATTTCCTCTTTTCATTGTGATAAAATATTACTATCTACAATAGTAACACAAAAAGCCAAGAAAAACACTTGCAGAAAGGAAATCTTATGCCAGAAAACCTCGCCCTGCGCATGCGGCCTACTGACATTGATCAGATTATCGGCCAGCAACATCTGGTCGGACCCGGGAAAATCATCCGTCGCATGCTTGAAGCCAATCGCCTGTCCTCGATGATTCTCTACGGACCACCGGGTATAGGAAAGACCTCTATCGCCTCGGCTATTGCCGGCACAACCAAGTTTGCCTTTCGGACCTTTAACGCCACCGTAGATAGCAAGAAGCGCCTGCAAGAGATCGCGGAAGAAGCGAAATTCTCTGGAGGATTGGTGCTCCTACTGGATGAGATTCATCGCTTGGACAAGACCAAGCAAGACTTTCTACTGCCGCTATTAGAAAGCGGTCTGGTCATCATGATTGGAGCGACGACAGAAAATCCTTTCTTTTCTGTCACCCCGGCCATCAGAAGCCGGGTCCAGATATTTGAGCTTGAACCCCTTAGCAATGACGACATCCAGACAGCCATTCAGCTAGCCTTGACGGATAAGGAACGAGGATTTGATTTTCCAGTAGAGCTAGACGATGATGCTCTGGATTTCATCGCCATCTCTACCAACGGAGACCTGCGCTCCGCCTATAATTCGCTGGATCTAGCCGTGCTCTCTACCCCAGAAGATGACAAGGGCATCCGCCACATCACGCTTGATGTCATGGAAAACAGCCTGCAAAAGAGCTATATCACCATGGATAAGGACGGGGACGGCCATTACGATGTCCTCTCTGCTCTGCAGAAGTCCATCCGTGGCTCCGATGTCAATGCCAGCCTCCACTACGCAGCCCGCCTCGTTGAGGCAGGAGATCTGCCTAGCCTAGCTCGACGCCTGACCGTTATTGCTTACGAGGATATTGGCTTGGCAAATCCTGATGCCCAAGTCCATACCGTTACAGCTCTAGAAGCAGCTCAGCGGATTGGCTTTCCTGAAGCCCGCATCCTTATTGCCAATATTGTCATTGATTTGGCCCTTTCGCCCAAGTCCAACTCAGCCTATGTGGCTATGGACAAGGCCTTGGCTGACTTAAGAAAGAATGGAAACTTGCCCATCCCACGCCACTTACGAGACGGCCACTATGCCGGAAGCAAGGAATTAGGCAACGCACAGGACTATCTCTACCCTCACTCCTATCCTGGCAATTGGGTCAAGCAGGACTACCTGCCCGATAAGATAAAAGACGCCAATTATTTCACGCCTAACGAAAACGGCAAATACGAGCGAGCCCTTGGAATGACAAAGGATAAGATTGACCAACTAAAAAAATGATGGTATCGTTTGCAAAAAATCATGTTTTTCTCTTGAATTTTTCAAAATTTATGGTATTATAATTATAGAAACGCTGTGGTGTACGACTTCACACTTAAGTGTTGACCGACTATTTTTTGTATTATTAGGGAAACAAAAGACTTCTAACAGCATGCAGGCCGTATCACGCGGAAGCAGCTTCAGTTAGAGCGAGTTGCCCACCTGCTTAATTGCGCGGGTTCAATACAAATCGTGAAGGTCCGGCACCAATACAGCTTTTTCTGTTGCCTCCTTAGCTCAGTTGGTAGAGCAGTAGACTCTTAATCTATGGGTCGCAGGTTCGAGCCCTGCAGGGGGCATCTAAATCAACAGGAAAAAGCCTTGATTTATAAGGCTTTTTTGCTTGTCTATAACTGATTTGCCCCATCATTTGCCCCACATTTTTTTATGAGCAATCTTTCCAGACATCTCTAATTTGATTAAATTCTTCAAAAATTTTCTCTTCTAAAGTGTGTCCATATACTTCTACTAACATTGAAATATCTTTATGCCCTAGAATTTTTGCAATAACTCCAAGGTCAAATCCTTTGTGCCAGAGGTAGCTTCCATAGGTATGACGTGCTCCTTTTGTCGTGATAATTGGATAAATATCTAATTCATTTAAAAGAACACTCAAAGCTTTATTGACACTTGCAATATCTGGTACCAAGTGAATATATCCATAATGCTGAAAAATCATTTTATACCTATTCTTGATTCCTAGCTCTTTATTAGCCTTCTCCTGTTCAATTTTTAGGTCTTGTAATATCTTAATACATTCTTCGTCTATCGGTACCATCCGAATAGACGTTTTGTTTTTTGGAGGGACAAATTTATGAGAAAGGGTATTAAACCTCCTATATGTTTTTAGCAGTCCTCTGTCAAAGTCAACTTCATTCCAAGTTAACGCTATTAACTCTCCAAACCTCATGCCTGTTTTTAATAGAAAATAGATGATATAAGGAACAATTGAACGTTGGTAATCAAATTTTTTCTTTACTGCTAAAAGTAAATCCAGATAGTCCCTTTCTGTATGTAAATATTTCTCTTCTGTCATCTGTTGTTCTTTGGATGAAAATAACTCGACATGTTGTGTAAAATCATCAATTAGAACTTTGTCGGCAATTGCCATTTGGATGCTCTGATGAATCCCAGTATTCAATCTACCAAGAAAATTTCTACCAACTGTTTGTCCATACTTATTCATAATTCTTTGGTATTCACTCGCACGAATTTGAGTGACTTTTTTATTTCCAAATAATCTTTCAATTGTGTTTTTACGGAGAAGATATTTTTTCTTTGTCTCTTCCGACCTACTACTCGGTAGAATTTTTAGTTCAAGCCATTCTTGATACAGATCTACAAGAGAAATATCTCTAGAAATTCTTTTTCCTAAACGAAGTTCTTGCAGAATCGGTTCAGCTTCTGACTCTGCAAGTTTTTTTGTTTTAAAACCGCTATTATGAACAACAGTTTTCCCTTCGCTACGAATTTCATAGGTCCATAAATTACTATCTCCTCGCTTTCGATAACGAACACTTGCCATATTACGCCACCTCAGTTCCTAGAATCTCATTTACAACACTTTTTGGAACAACCATCAAACGTTTGCGATTATAAAATGTATAGCCTCGTGAGACAAGTAATTCTCTTGCCTGATGGATGATATCATTTGCAGTGTGAGGGCGATAGCCCATTTCAATTAATTCTTTGTTGCTAATTAAATTATGATCCATAGTTATCCTCCTTATTGATTTTCTAAAGTCAGAAACTCACCTACAAGTAGTTGTAATTCTGTATTTAATTTAGGGAGATTCTGTATTAATACTTCTTTTAATTCTTCCGCAAATTGGTTCGTTTCTTCTCTCAATAGTTTGCGGACTCTTGTTTTTTTCTTTTTGATGCTATCTGATTTTAAATTTGGAAAAGCCAATGACAACAGTTCAGGATTGTTGACAAAGATAATTGTAAATGCTCTTTGCTCCACTCGAATATGATCTAGCTTATAAAATCCGAAATTATCAAGTCGATTCATAATATCTTGGACCATCTCCTCACCAATCG
>NZ_JAQFJC010000009.1:0-113655 GCF_030439935.1 Streptococcus sp. SG1
TTCTCGTCACCCGCTTTGAACGAAAGGTTCATACCAAGTTTTTATAACTTGGGCGCGTAGCTCAGGTGGTTAGAGCGCACGCCTGATAAGCGTGAGGTCGGTGGTTCGAGTCCACTCGTGCCCATTTGAATATTTTATGGTCCGTTGGTCAAGGGGTTAAGACACCGCCTTTTCACGGCGGTAACACGGGTTCGAATCCCGTACGGACTATATCATTTCTTGGAGGATTACCCAAGTCCGGCTGAAGGGAACGGTCTTGAAAACCGTCAGGCGTGTAAAAGCGTGCGTGGGTTCGAATCCCACATCCTCCTTTTAGTTGAATAATAGTATCGCGGGATGGAGCAGCTAGGTAGCTCGTCGGGCTCATAACCCGAAGGTCGTAGGTTCAAATCCTGCTCCCGCAATAAGGCTCGGTAGCTCAGTTGGTAGAGCAATGGATTGAAGCTCCATGTGTCGGCGGTTCGATTCCGTCTCGCGCCATTTTACTTATATTTTTTGGAAGGGTAGCGAAGAGGCTAAACGCGGCGGACTGTAAATCCGCTCCTTCGGGTTCGGGGGTTCGAATCCCTCCCCTTCCATAAACCTTTACGGGCATAGTTTAAAGGTAGAACTAAGGTCTCCAAAACCTTCAGTGTGGGTTCAATTCCTACTGCCCGTGTTTGATAATATGGCGGGTGTGGTGAAGTGGTTAACACACCAGATTGTGGCTCTGGCATGCGTGGGTTCGATCCCCATCACTCGCCTATTTATTGATATTGGGGTATAGCCAAGCGGTAAGGCAAGGGACTTTGACTCCCTCATGCGTTGGTTCGAATCCAGCTACCCCAGTTAAACTTGAGCCGGCGTGGCGGAATTGGCAGACGCGCTGGACTCAAAATCCAGTGTCCTCACGGACGTGCCGGTTCGACCCCGGCCGCCGGTATAGCTTAAGTTTACTGAAGAGACAAGGTTTGTTGACCTTGTCTTTTTTTATTTTGATCTTTTTAACTTTGCATTCTTTTAAATAACTTATACTTTAAAACTTATTTATTTAATCTGTAAATTTTTTATTATTTGGATATATGTGCGAGGGGAAATTTGTAGTTCCATTTATAGAGGCGTGATTTTTTCAAGTTGATTATTTGTTGCTTGATTTAATATTAGTGAATTGTTTGAATCCCTGAGATCATAATTTCTTTTTTAAGAATCATTAGACGATGTTAGTATTTGAAAGATAAGAATGAGTTACTAGAAAGATCCTAGATGCTGAAAAAAGCCTTTTTTTGTGAATAACCAAAAGTTCTAGAAGTGTATTAAATCAACATGCTGCTACTTAGCAAGAATAGAGCTTGAAATCTATTGTCTTCATGGATGTGCCTTCGTTTGTCAGTATAGCTTAAGTTTATTCGAGTTTCTAGCTCTTTTTTACTGTGTTTACTTTGTTGGCTTTGAAGTAAATGATTCGGTTTGTAATAATTTTTTTGATTCTAGTTTGAACTTTTTATTTGCTTCTTTTTTTAATTGTGTTATAATTAACCAGTGAAACATTAACTGGTTAAGTAAAGAGAGGGAGGGAAATCATGTCACAGTTAGCTCATAAGATTGATTCTTTTTTAAATGAGATTATTTTGAAGGCTGAGAATCAGCATGAGATTCTAGTTGGTTCATGTACGAGTAATGTTGCTTTAACGAATACACAAGAACATATTTTGATGTTGTTAGCTGAAGAGATGTTGACCAACTCTGATTTAGCTAAAAAATTAAATGTAAGTCAGGCCGCTGTAACGAAGGCTGTTAAGTCTTTAATCAATCAAGGGATGTTGGAGACTTTCAAAGATAAGAAGGATGCTAGAGTAACTTTTTATCGCTTAACTGAATTAGCACAGCCAATTGCTTATGAACATGAGCATCATCACGCTCATACCTTGGAAACTTATCAAAGTTTACTGGATAGATTTTCTCAAGATGAACAGCAAGCAATTGAAAAATTTTTGGAGGCCTTAGTGGGAGAAATTGGGAAATGAGATATATAACAGTGGAAAATTTATCTTTCTACTATGATAAAGAACCTGTTTTGGAGCATATTCATTATTTTTTGGATAGTGGAGAGTTTGTTACGCTGACGGGGGAGAATGGAGCTGCTAAGACTACTCTGATCAAAGCTAGTCTAGGTATTTTGCAGCCTAAGCATGGTGAGGTTAAGATTTCTAAGACAAATACTCAAGGAAAGAAATTACGTATTGCTTATCTACCTCAGCAGATAGCTAGTTTTAATGCTGGTTTTCCTAGTACGGTATATGAATTTGTCAAGTCAGGTCGTTATCCGCGTAAAGGTTGGTTTCGTCGTTTGAATGAGCATGATGAAGAACATATCAAGGCAAGTCTTGAATCTGTAGGGATGTGGGAACATAGGGACAAGCGGATTGGCTCTCTTTCTGGCGGGCAAAAGCAGAGAGCTGTGATTGCTCGGATGTTTGCTTCGGATCCGGATATTTTTGTCCTAGATGAGCCGACAACAGGGATGGATGCAGGCAGTAAGGATGAATTTTACAAGCTCATGCACCATAGTGCTCATAAGCATGGGAAAGCTGTCTTGATGATTACACACGATCCGGAAGAAGTCAAAAAGTATGCCGACCGTAATATTCATCTGGTTCGTAATCAGGACTCGCCTTGGCGCTGTTTCAATGTGCATGAAAGCGACAATGGACAGGAGGTGAGCCATGCTTAATCTATTTTCCTATGATTTTATGCAACGAGCCTTTTTGGCAGTTATTGCCATGAGTCTCTTCTCGCCGATTCTGGGGACTTTCCTGATTTTACGTCGGCAGAGTCTCATGAGTGATACGCTTAGCCACGTTTCACTAGCAGGTGTTGCTTTTGGCTTGGTTCTTGGTTTGTCACCAACTTTGACAACGGTGATTGTGGTCATGATAGCGGCAGTATTTTTAGAGTACTTGCGGACTATTTATAAGAATTTTATGGAAATCGGGACGGCCATTCTCATGTCTACTGGATTAGCTATTTCTCTGATTGTTATGAGCAAAGGTAAGAGTTCTAGTTCGATGAGTCTGGATCAGTATCTATTTGGTTCCATTGTGACGATTAGTACGGAGCAGGTGATTTCTCTCTTTGTCATTGCTGCTGTGGTGCTCGTCTTAACCTTCCTCTTCATTCGGCCTATGTACATCTTGACCTTTGATGAGGATACGGCTTTCGTGGATGGGCTACCGGTACGGACCATGTCTATTCTCTTCAATATCGTGACGGGTGTTGCGATTGCTCTTATGATTCCGGCTGCGGGAGCCTTGCTGGTTTCGACCATTATGGTCTTGCCGGCCAGTATTGCTCTGCGGATTGGGAAAAACTTTAAATCGGTTATTTTGCTAGCAAATATCATCGGTTTCTTTGGTATGATTGCTGGCCTATATATTTCTTACTACGCAGAGACGCCGGCAAGCGCTAGTATTACAATTATTTTCGTTAGTCTGTTTTTAGTGGTCAATTTGATCAAAAAATTTGTGAAATAGGAGAAAAAAATGAAGAAAATTAGCTTACTATTAGTTGGTTTATTTAGTGTATTCTTGGTGGCTTGTTCCAATCAGAAAAAAGCGGATGGCAAGTTGAACATTGTCACGACTTTTTATCCTGTTTATGAGTTTACTAAGCAGGTGGCTGGAGATGAAGCCAACGTTGATCTTCTAATCGGTGCTGGAACAGAGCCGCATGATTATGAGCCTTCTGCAAAGGCAGTTGCGACGATTCAGGACGCGGATGCTTTTGTTTATGAAAATGAAAATATGGAGACTTGGGTTCCAGATTTGCTAAAAACATTGAAAAATAAGAAGGAAACAGTAATCAAGGCGACTGGAAAAATGCTCTTACTTCCTGGAGGAGAAGAGGAGGAAGACCATGAACATGGCGAAGAGGGACACCATCATGACTATGATCCCCATGTTTGGCTGTCTCCAAAGCGGGCCATTCAAATGGTGGAGCACATCCGTGATAGCTTGAGCAAAGCTTATCCTGACAAGAAGGCTGCTTTTGAGAAAAATGCTGCAGCTTATATCAAGAAGCTGGAAGCCTTGGATAAAGAATACGAAGCTGGCTTGGCTAACGCCAAACAAAAGAGCTTTGTTACTCAACACGCTGCCTTTAACTATCTGGCATTGGACTATGGCTTGAAACAGGTTCCGATTTCTGGACTTTCACCAGACAGTGAGCCATCGGCTTCACGCTTGGCTGAATTGACTGAGTACATCAAGAAAAATAAAATCAAGTATATCTACTTTGAAGAAAATGCTTCTCAGGCATTGGCTTCCACTTTGGCTAAGGAAACAGGGGTAGAGCTTGATGTCTTGAATCCATTGGAAAGCTTGACTGAAGAACAGACCAAGGATGGGGCAGACTATATTTCAATCATGCAGGCTAATCTAAAAGCTCTTAAGAAAACGACAGACCAAGAGGGGGCAGAGATTGCGGCTGAGAAAGAAGAAGATACTAAGACTGTTCAAAACGGTTACTTTGAAGACAGTGCCGTCAAGGATCGGACACTATCTGACTATGCTGGCGAGTGGCAGTCTGTTTACCCTTATCTGAAAGACGGGACCTTGGATCAAGTCTTTGACTACAAGGCTAAGCTGACTGGGAAAATGACAGCAGCTGAATACAAGGACTACTATGATAAAGGCTACAAGACAGATGTTTCCAATATCAATATCACAGACAAGACTATGGAATTTGTGGTAGATGGAAAATCCAAGAAATATACTTATAAATACGTTGGTAAGCACACTCTGACATACTCTAAGGGAAATCGTGGAGTTCGCTTTATGTTTGAAGCGACTGATGCAGATGCTGGCCAGTACAAGTATGTTCAGTTTAGCGATCATAATATTGCACCGACCAAGGCAGCTCATTTCCATATCTTCTATGGTGGCGAAAGCCAGGAAGCACTCTTTAATGAGTTGGAAAATTGGCCAACCTACTATCCAAGTAAATTAACTGGTCAAGAAATTGCCCAAGAAATGTTGGCGCACTAATATGAATAAACTTGAGAAGACGGGATTATCCCGCCTTCTTTTTTACATTTCGAAAAGTAGCGATAAAAATACTTGACAAATTACGATTACAAATGTAAACTAATAAAGTATTGAATTACAAATGTAAATAACAAGGAAGTGTTAAACAATGGAACAGCAAAATATTAGCCAAGCTGAATGGCAAGTCATGCGTGTGTTGTGGGCTTATCCACATAGCCGTAGTACAGAGATTATAGCGCGTTTGGAAGCTGATTTTTCATGGAAGCCTGCTACGATCAAAACACTTTTGAATCGTCTCAAAACCAAAGAATTTATTGCCATGGAAAAAATAGAGGGTAAGTTTTACTATGATGCTCGGATTTTAGAAGCGGATCATCTAGAAAGTACTTTGCAGGCTCTCTTTGACAACATCTGTAACACCAAGCATGGAGAGCTGCTAATTTCAATGATTGAGAGAAGTCAGTTCAGCCAAGGAGATTTGCAACTGCTTAGTCAGGTCATTGATAAGAAAAGAGCTTCAGCTCCACTAGAAATAGAATGTCACTGCCCGCAAGGTCAGTGTCGCTGTGGTCGTAGATGAGGAAATTGTGATGGAAAAAAAAGAATACAAGCTATCAGGTATGACCTGTGCATCTTGTGCTATGACAGTTGAGATGGCGGTCAAAGATTTAGAGACTGTCGAAGATGTTAATGTTAACCTAGCAACAGAACGTCTCAGTTTAATCCCTAAGGAGGGGTTTGACAGCCAGCAAGTGTTGGATGCGGTAGCTGAGGCTGGTTATCAGGCAGAAGAAAAAGGAAAAGACAGACCGTCTGAAGTAAACGAAGAGGCTGTGGCTAGAGCGCAAGCATTACGAAGAAAGAAACAAGAACTACTGATTCTTTTGCTTACGACTCTGCCTTTGCTTTATATCTCTATGGGTAGCATGGTCGGTCTTCCTCTGCCAAGCTTCTTGGATCATATGGCGCATCCCTTGGTCTTCGTTCTGTCACAACTGCTTTTAACGTTGCCTGCTGTGTGGATCGGTCGTGGCTTTTATCAGAGAGGTTTTCGTAATCTTATCAAGAAACATCCTAATATGGATAGTTTGATTGCGGTGGGGACCAGCGCAGCGTTTCTCTACAGTCTCTACTCAGTCAGTCAGGTTTTTCTAGGCCATCATCCCTTTGTTCATCAGCTTTATTTTGAGTCTGTTGCAGTGATTATTACCTTGATTCTTCTGGGGAAATATATGGAAAGTTCAGCTAAGGGGAGAACGTCTCAGGCGATTCAATCACTGCTTGAGCTAGTACCTAGTCAGGCGACAGTGATTCGTTATGGTGAGGCTGTAACCATTGATACGGAGGATATCCGAGTTGGAGACATTATCCGTATCAGACCAGGGGAGCGTATGCCAGTAGATGGCCTTGTGACAGACGGGCAGACCTTTGTGGATGAGTCCATGATGACTGGTGAAAGTGTCCCGATTGAAAAGAAGGTCGGCGACACTATTACCAGTGCAACGATCAATCAAAATGGTAGTATTGACTACCAAGCTACTAGGGTGGGTTCGGATACGACCTTAGCCCAGATTGTCAGATTGGTGGAGGAAGCTCAGGGGTCTAAGGCGCCGATAGCGGCTTTGGCCGATAAGATTTCACTCTATTTTGTCCCAATTGTGCTGAGCTTAGCTACTTTGTCCGCTCTTGGCTGGTATTTTCTAGCTGGTGAGAGTCTTAGCTTTTCTCTGTCAATCTTTATAGCAGTTCTGGTCATTGCCTGCCCTTGTGCGCTAGGATTAGCCACTCCGACAGCCATCATGGTTGGGACTGGTAAAGGGGCCGAAAATGGAATTCTGATTAAATCAGGACAAGCTTTGGAAGCAGCTTATCAACTGGATACTATTGTTCTTGATAAGACGGGGACGATTACGGTTGGTAAACCCAGCCTAACAGATCTGCTGTCCTTGGGTGATTTGAATCGGCCCGACTTGTTGCGACTAATAGCTAGTGCTGAGCAGCATTCTGAACATCCTTTGGCTCAGGCTATCTTGGAAGCGGCTGAAGAGGAGGAGCTTAACTTACTGCCAGTCAGCCATTTTGAGGCTATAGTTGGACGAGGCTTAGCAGCTCAGGTCGAGGGCAGACGGCTTCTGGTGGGAAATGAGTCTTTGATGAAAGAAAATAACATTGACAGCAGTGCCTTTCAAGAACAGTTGTTGGAGCTATCCCAGAAAGGGAAGACAGCCATGTTTGTCGCAATAGATGGACAGCTGGTAGGTATTTTAGCGGTAGCAGATGAGATGAAGTCCAACAGTCTGAAGGCGGTGCAAGAGCTCCAGTCTATGGGGCTAGAAGTCATCATGCTGACAGGGGATCGTGAGGAAACAGCGAAAGCTATTGCCCAGAAAGCTGGCATCCAAAAAGTTATCGCAGGTGTATTGCCGGATGGTAAGGCCACTGCTATCAAGGACTTGCAGGAAGCTGATAAAAAACTGGCCATGGTCGGAGACGGTATCAATGATGCGCCAGCTCTGGTTCAGGCAGATGTAGGAATTGCCATCGGATCAGGCGCTGATGTAGCTATCGAATCAGCAGATGTAGTGCTCATGCATAGTGATCTGCAAGATGTGGTCAAGGCCATCAAGCTTAGCCAGGCGACCATTCGTAATATCAAGGAAAATCTTTTCTGGGCCTTTGCTTATAATACACTAGGCATCCCGATTGCTATGGGTCTGCTGCATCTTTTCGGCGGTCCCTTGCTCAATCCTATGTTGGCTGGCCTAGCCATGAGCTTGAGCTCAGTATCGGTTGTCGTCAATGCTCTACGTCTAGGACGCTTTAAAATGAACTAAATATACGGAGGAATAAATCTATGAAACAAACAGTCCAATTAGAAAACTTATCTTGTCAAAACTGTGTCAAACACGTCACCCAGCATTTCCTATCTATGGAGGGAGTGTCAGATGTGGTTGTGGACTTAGAGAAACAGACAGCTCAAGTGACAACGGATAAACTTTATAGTGTATCTGACTATGAAGCGGCTTTAGCTAAAACGATTTATAAGGTATTATCAGTTGATTAATGCTTAATTTTAGATAAGATCTTACTTCCTTTTGAACCTGTTTGGTCTTTCATTGTAATATTTTGTAAAACATCTTGACTTAATATTACAATTCTATTACAATGAAATAAAGAACCGGTTAAGGGGAGGAAATTATATGAGTAAGAAGCTACTTATTGGCTTAATCACAGCATTGTTTATCGTTATAGCAGGCGTGTTTATTTATTTTAAATTTTTTACCATTTCTGAAAATAAACCTTCCTCAACAACTTCACAGTCCAGAATTAGCACAAGTCAGTCTAGCCAAAGCTCAACCAAGAAGGAATCAAGTGAGGATTCTAGTAGCGTAACGACTAATTCGACCTCAGAGAAACCTTCAAATGAGACTGGAAAACCGAGTGACCAAGCAGAAGGTAAGGAGCAAATAAAGGCTCGTTCAACTGTATTTGATTTTAATGCGATGACTCATGGGAATTTTACAAGCGTAAAAGGGACATGGAAGAATGCTGAAGGTCAGACAATTACCTTTGATGAGAAGGGCATAGTGGCTGATGAAACTAGCATTTCTTCTTTCAACTATGATGCTGCAGGCAATTTGATCGTAAATGTTCAAACGGGATTAACAGGTTATTCAATCTGGTTTGTGATGAAGGGAAATGCCATTGTACCAGAAGGAGATACTTCTGATACAAATCGTGATAGAATTTTTGCCGGTCAAGGAATGCCTGAAAATATCGCAAGTGCAGCTTACTATCGAGTTGATCAATAAGGGCGGTTGCTAAATTAATAGAAAAAAGATACAATAAGTCCTATACTAGAAAATAGAAAAGGGCTTATTTTTTAAGCCTGACACATGAGGAAAAATATGAAAAAAAGAATATTGTTAACAACTATTTTAATAGCTTTAGGAGGAGGACTAGTCTTGTCAGGATGTTCTGGAAAAGGAGAAACAAAAGAGAGCTCAGCTTCTTCAAGTCAAATGGCATCCTCGAAGAGTTCAGCAACTTCGGCCAGCTCTGAATCCAGTAAGACTTCAGAAAGTTCTACAAGCCCTAGTCAGGAAGCGGAGAAAAAAATGAACATTAGTGAATTGGCTGATGGAAATTTTGCAAGCATTCAAGGCACATGGCAAAATGATAAAGGGGAACAACTTGTATTTGATGAAAACGGTCTAGTTTCAGCTGAATATGAATTTGGTGGTGCTTCCTTAACAGACTATGGAACAGCAGCTGGCGGTGTATACGGTGGCCAAACAGGAGGTTTCTTGTTAGAATTTATTCCAAGTGGTGTCAAGCTTGCTGATACAGAAAACTTTAAAGATAGCTCTGATACTAGTCGTGACCGCCTTTGGACTGGGGTGGGTATTCAGTCCTTTGGTGAACAAGGTAGTTTTTACTATCGTATTAAATAAGAGAAGATATTAAAAAGACAAGCTTTTAAAGCTTGTCTTTTTTGATTTTTCCAATCAGAATGGTAGCAGAAATGGTGATTTCTGTGAGATCGGACCAATCAATTTCTTCCTGCTTAATATGAAAGAGCAGAGGAGTCATGCCGATGAGAGCTTCTTTTTGGATTTCATTGATTGGATAAGTGACAGTAACCTCTTTCTGTTCAAGAATTTCAAATGAGGTCTCAAAATGGTCTAGTATATCTTGGTTGGAATAATCTTGCTTTTGCAGCTGCCCGGCAACCTTTTTGCGGATTTCCTGAACATGTTGACTGGTAGGAATAACCTTGATCAGGAGTCCTTGTTTAGTCAATACACGTTGGAATTCCTGGTAGTTTGCAGGAGAAAAAATATCTAAAATAAGATCAATACTATGATTCTTGATAGGAAGTTTTGCCAAATCTCCCACAAACCAATTGATAGAAAGGCTAGTATCAGTTTTGCTGGCTAGTTGGATGGAGTCTTTGGAAATATCAAAAGCATAAAAATCTTTGTCTGGGAATACTTTTTGCAATTCCAAACTATAGTATCCTTGGCCACAACCAACATCTAAAATAGTTTGAGTATCGGGTGATTGTTGCAAAAAAACTTCAATTTCCTGTAAAATATGTTGGTAAAAGCCGGCCTCTAAGATGATTTGGCGCTGAATAAAGTTGTCTTTATCATAATCTTTTGATTGTCTTATCTGGGGAGCCAAGTTTACGTAGCCGTATTTTGCAATGTCAAAAGAATGTCTGTTTGTGCAGACTAGGCTATGGTCTTGAAATTTGAGTTCTTCCTTACAAAGAGGACAAGCAAAAGTTGAGGCTCTAGCAAATCGAGCGATTTTTGGTTTCATGAGTCGTTTCTTTCTGTGAAAATAGAAGATCTTGTTGAAGAAGATATGGAAAAGGAAACCCGTCTGTCTTTCGAGTTTCCTTTAGGTTTAATAAGTCAAGACAAAGTATTTTTTCTTACCACGGCGGATGACGGTCAATTCATTTTCTAATTTGTCTGCATCACTCAGAGTATAGTCAAGGTCTTGGATGCGGTCTCCATTGACGTAGATAGCTCCGTTTTGGACGTCTTCACGCGCCTGACGTTTGGAATTAACAACTCCAGCTGTAACAAGTAAATCAACAATGTTGAGGTTGTCTTCTGTTTGGACTTGATAATTTGGAACACCACGGAGTCCTTGTTTCAGCTCTTTAACAGAAAGGTTCTTAATATTTCCTGCAAATAGCTGTTCTGTAATATTTAAGGCTTCTTGGTAAGCTTTTTCGCCATGAACTAGAGTGACCACTTCACGTGCTAAGATTTTCTGAGCCAAACGTTCATGTGGTGCTGCCTCAAACTGCTTGCGGATCCCCTCAATCTCATCTAAGCTTAGGAAGGTGAAAATTTTAAGGAAACGAACGGCATCATCGTCCATGACATTCATCCAGAATTGGTACATTTCATATGGGCTTGTCTTGTCAGCGTTCAGCCAAACAGCATTTCCTTCTGATTTACCAAATTTCTTACCGCTAGCATCGGTGATAAGAGGAACAGTAATGACGTGTCCAGTCTTGTCAGCTTTACGACGCAAGAGTTCTGTTCCAGCAGTCATATTTCCCCATTGATCAGAACCACCAATTTGCAGAGTAACATTGTGTTTTTGATTTAAGATGAAAAAGTCGTATCCTTGCATGATTTGGTAGGCAAATTCAGTATATGAAATCCCTGTTTCAATCCGTTTTTTAACAGATTCTTTACTCATCATGTAGTTGACTGTGAAGTATTTTCCAACGTCACGTAGGAAATCGATAAAACTGATGTCTGAAAACCAGTCGTAGTTATTAACCATTTCAGCTTTGTTCTGACCGTTTTCAAAGTCAAGCAAGCCTGCAAGCTGCCCTTGGATGCTTTTAACCCAGCCTTCTACGGTTTCTTTGGTTTGTAAACTACGTTCAGCATCCTTAAAAGATGGGTCGCCAATAAGACCAGTTGCTCCTCCAACTAAGGCGTAAGGTTTGTGTCCAGCCAACTGTAGGCGACGGCTTGTTAAGATGGCTACAAGGTGACCAAGGTGCAGGCTGTCTGCTGTTGGGTCATATCCAGTATAATAAGAGACTTGACCTTCTTCTAGTTCTTGGCGCAGGGCTTCTTCATCAGTAGTTTGAAAAATCAACCCACGTTCTTTGAGCTCATCAAAAATGTGCATGTCTGTCTCTCCTTTTCAAAGTTTTAAATTCATTCTCCCATTGTATCACAAACCAGGAAAAGAGTGTAATAAAATTGCAAAAAAACTAGTAAAAAATCTCCCCAAGCTCTTGTAAATCGCGCTGTTCTTGTCATATGGACGAAGATTTTGATATAATAGGCAATACGAGGATATAATATGTTGGAACAAAAAGTAAAAAAGTTTCTTGAAATTTTAAAACCATTTATTAAAAAAATTCAGATCCTATGGAAAAAAGTGGCTGAAAAATCTCGCCTTTTCTTTGGGAAAATTTGGAAGTGGCTGGGGTCTAAGCTACAAACTGATGGAGAGCCTTGGTCTCCTATGGATATTGGGGCTACTGTCTTGCGAACAATTAAGCTTCTTTCGAATACCCTGTTCGTCCTTTTGTTTCTGGGATTTTTATTTGGTGCGGGGATCGCGACAGGCTATGCCTTAAATTTATTTAATAATGTAGCAGTACCCGAAAAAGATACTTTGATTCAGAAAGTTCAAGATATATCAGCAATTTCAGAATTAACGTATGCTGATGGTAGCTTGATTTCGACAATAGATAGTGACCTGCTAAGGGTTACTGTGGACAGCTCTGCGATTTCTGAAAATGTAAAGAAGGCTGTAATTGCAACAGAAGATGAGAATTTCATGAGCCATAAGGGAGTCGTTCCTAAGGCTGTTTTACGGGCCACTCTGGGGTCGGTAGTTGGAATTGGTTCTGCTAGTGGTGGTTCTACTATTACCCAGCAGGTTATCAAACAGCAAGTTGTTGGAGATGCTCCTACTTTTAATCGTAAAGCAACGGAAATCATCGATTCCTTAGCATTAGAGCGCTATATGAGTAAGGATGAAATACTGACAACCTATCTCAATGTATCACCTTTTGGTAGAAATAATAAAGGCCAAAATATAGCTGGTGTTGAAGAGGCTGCTAAGGGAATTTTTGGTGTTAGCGCAAGTAAATTAACAGTGCCTCAAGCAGCTTTTATTGCGGGATTGCCTCAAAGCCCAATTGTATACTCTCCCTACACGGCGAAGGGGACTTTGAAAGATTCAAAGGACATGGCCTATGGTTTGGAGAGGGCTAAGGACGTTCTTTATAACATGTACCGGACAGGTGCTTTAAGCCAAGATGAGTACAATCTTTATAAAGATTATGATTTGACCAAAGATTTTTTACCTGCTGGAAATGTTGAAACGGCATCACGTGGCTATCTATATTATCAAGCCAAGTCTGAAGCTGAAGATGCCATGTATCAGTATCTCATCAAGAGAGATAATGTTTCTCAACAAGATCTGAAAAATACAGCTACTGTTAAGGCCTATAAGGAATTAGCAGCCAAAGAACTAAGTGAAGGTGGCTATACCGTTAAAACCACCATTAACAAGGCAGTTCATAACGCCATGCAAAATGCTGTTGCTGCATACGGTGGAATCTTAGATGATGGAACTGGGCAGGTTCAAGTTGGGAATGTTCTTTTAAATAACCAGACCGGTGCTGTCCTAGGGTTTATCGGTGGAAGGAATTATGCCGAGAATCAAAATAATCACGCTTTTGATACGGAGCGTTCACCTGGTTCGACCATCAAGCCGATTTTAGCCTACGGAATTGCAATTGACCAGGGGCTGATGGGAAGTGCAAGTGTCCTATCTAATTATCCGACAACCTTCTCAAGCGGAGACCCTATCATGCATGCGGACAGTCGAGGGACGGGTATGATGGATTTGCAAGAAGCCTTGAATACTTCTTGGAATATTCCTGCCTACTGGACCTATAAGCTCCTACGTGAGAAAGGAGTCAATGTCAAAGGCTACATGGATAAAATGGGCTATTCGATTCCTGACTATACAATTGAGAGTCTGCCATTGGGAGGAGGGATTGAAGTCTCTGTTGCCCAGCATACCAATGGTTTCCAGGCGCTAGCTAATAATGGGACTTATCAGAAGCGTTATATGATTGAAAAAATCAGTGACAGGACAGGTAAAGTTATTTATGAACATAAGGCTAGTCCAGTCCAGGTCTATACACCAGCGACAGCGACTATTATGCAAAGCTTGATGCGAGGAGTCTTGGAATCTGGGTCTACAACGACTTTTAAATCACGACTAGCGCAAGTAAATGGTGGTTTGTTGAGTGCTGACTGGATTGGGAAAACAGGAACTACCAATGTCAATGGTGATATGTGGCTGATGCTTTCAACTCCAAAGGTAACTTTGGGAGGCTGGATAGGACACGACGACAATACCTCGATGGGAGCTTTGACGGGTTATAATAACAATGCAAGCTACATGGCCAATCTTGTAAACGCCATCTATCAAGCCGATCCAAACGTCTTTGGTATTAGCGATCGATTTAACCTAGATTCTAGTGTTATCAGTTCGGAAGTTTTAAAAGCTACTGGTACAAAACCTGGTCGTACGACAATTAATGGTCGTGATATTTCATTGGGCGGTCAAACAGTTACTAGCTACTGGGCTAAGAATGGAGCACCAGCTTTATCTTATCGTTTTGCTATCGGTGGCACAGATAGCGATTTACAGCAGGCTTGGGCGGCACTTGCTGGAAACCAAACTTCTGACCGTCGGGGCAAAGAAGAGAAAGAAAAAGAGAGCGAGACAAGAAACGAAAAAGAGGAAAAAGAAACAAGCAGTTCGAGTAAAAAACAAGAAGATTCCTCTACAGATAAAAATTCTAGTCAAAGTCAGACAAATTAAAATAAAAAGGCTTTCATAACGCCGATAATCTTGCATTTTCAGGCAAAATAAGGTACAATATTATTAATAATTTGTCGTCTGCTTTTTTGAAATATTGTCCAAAAGAGCTTACAGCAGTTAAATCAAACTTTCATAAGTCAGATTTAGCTGCTCTTTTTGTGCCTATTTTTAGGAAAAATGAATTATGTCATCATAATTTAATTTTTCTGAAAATTAAACAAAAGGGACTGATTGTAGCTGTTTTGCAGTTTGACAAAACAGAATAGAGGAATTGCCTCTGAAAAGATTTAATTGAACTCGCCCTAAAAGAGCTGGTAAGAAGTTCCTGGTTAGAAAAGATTCATTTCTTTATCAATTCAAAATCTGGAATTTCTTTAAGCTTTGTTGATGGGCTGCGTATCTTACTATAAAGGAGTAAAAACTTGGCAGGACATGACGTTCAATACGGGAAACATCGTACCCGTCGTAGTTTTTCAAGAATTAAGGAAGTTCTTGATTTACCTAACTTAATTGAGATTCAAACAGATTCTTTTAAAGACTTCTTGGATCATGGTTTGAAGGAAGTTTTTGAAGATGTACTTCCAATTTCAAACTTTACCGACACTATGGAGCTGGAATTTGTTGGTTATGAAATTAGAGAACCAAAATATACGCTGGAAGAAGCACGCATTCATGATGCCAGCTACTCAGCGCCAATTTTTGTGACTTTCCGTCTGATTAACAAGGAAACTGGTGAAATCAAGACACAGGAAGTCTTCTTTGGTGATTTCCCTATTATGACTGAAATGGGAACCTTCATCATCAATGGTGGTGAACGGATTATCGTATCCCAGTTGGTACGTTCTCCAGGGGTTTACTTCAATGATAAAGTCGATAAAAACGGTAAAATCGGCTATGGATCAACTGTTATTCCTAACCGTGGAGCATGGTTGGAACTGGAAACAGATTCAAAAGACATTGCCTATACTCGTATTGACCGGACGCGTAAGATTCCATTTACAACTTTGGTTCGTGCGCTTGGTTTCTCAGGTGATGATGAAATCTTTGACATTTTTGGTGATAGCGACTTAGTGCGCAATACTATCGAAAAAGATATTCACAAAAACCCTATGGATTCCCGCACGGATGAAGCTCTGAAAGAAATCTATGAGCGTCTCCGTCCAGGTGAACCTAAGACGGCTGAAAGTTCTCGTTCACTTCTTGTGGCACGTTTCTTTGATCCACATCGCTATGATTTGGCAGCAGTTGGACGTTACAAGATTAATAAGAAGCTCAACATCAAGACTCGTTTACTAAACCAAACAATTGCTGAACCTCTTGTGGATGCTGAAACAGGTGAAATCCTTGTTGAAGCAGGAACTCTTATGACTCGCAGCGTGATTGACAGTATTGCAGAGCAGTTGGATAATGGTTTGAACAAAATCACCTATATTCCGAATGATTCAGCTGTTTTGACAGAACCTGTAGAGCTTCAGAAGTTCAAAGTTGTGGCTCCAAATGACCCAGACCGTGTTGTGACTATTATTGGTAACGCAAATCCGTCTGATAAGGTTCGGACTGTAACACCTGCTGATATTTTGGCTGAGATGAGCTACTTCCTCAACTTGGCAGAAGGTATCGGTCGTGTGGATGATATTGACCACCTGGGGAACCGTCGTATTCGTGCGGTTGGTGAGCTTCTGGCTAACCAAGTTCGTCTGGGACTTTCTCGAATGGAGCGTAACGTTCGTGAACGGATGTCTGTTCAGGATAATGAAGTTCTCACACCGCAACAAATCATTAATATTCGTCCAGTAACTGCGGCCATTAAAGAATTCTTTGGATCTTCACAGTTGTCTCAGTTCATGGACCAACACAATCCGCTGTCTGAGCTTTCTCACAAACGTCGTCTATCTGCCTTAGGACCTGGTGGTTTGACACGTGACCGTGCTGGCTATGAAGTGCGGGACGTGCACTATACTCACTATGGCCGTATGTGTCCGATTGAAACACCTGAAGGACCAAACATCGGTTTGATCAATAACTTGTCTTCTTATGGACACCTTAACAAATATGGATTTATTCAAACGCCATACCGCAAGGTAGATCGTGAAGCTGGTGTGGTAACCAACGAAATCGTTTGGTTGACAGCTGATGAAGAAGATGAGTTTATCGTAGCTCAGGCAAACTCTAAGCTCAATGAAGAAGGTGGTTTTGCAGAGCCTATCGTTATGGGACGCCACCAAGGTAACAACCAAGAATTCCCATCAGATCAAGTAGATTACATGGATGTATCGCCTAAGCAGGTAGTTGCTGTAGCGACAGCATGTATTCCTTTCTTGGAAAATGACGACTCCAACCGTGCTCTCATGGGTGCCAACATGCAGCGTCAGGCTGTACCATTGATTGATCCAAAAGCGCCTTATGTTGGTACTGGTATGGAATACCAAGCGGCTCATGACTCTGGAGCGGCAGTCATTGCCCAGCATGATGGTAAAGTTACTTATGCAGATGCAGATAAAGTTGAAGTCCGTCGTGAAGATGGATCACTTGATGTTTATCATGTTCAAAAATTCCGTCGTTCTAACTCAGGAACTGCATACAACCAACGTACCCTTGTTAAAGTTGGCGATGTCATAGAAAAAGGTGACTTTATCGCTGACGGACCTTCTATGGAAAATGGAGAAATGGCATTGGGACAAAACCCAATCGTTGCTTACATGACATGGGAAGGTTACAACTTCGAGGATGCAGTTATCATGAGTGAGCGTCTGGTGAAAGACGATGTCTACACCTCTGTTCACTTAGAAGAATACGAATCAGAAACTCGCGACACTAAGCTTGGGCCTGAAGAAATTACCCGTGAAATTCCAAACGTAGGGGAAGATGCCCTACGCAATTTGGACGAAATGGGGATTATCCGTATCGGAGCGGAAGTTAAAGAAGGAGACATCCTAGTCGGAAAAGTAACTCCGAAGGGTGAAAAAGATCTTTCTGCTGAAGAGCGCCTCTTGCACGCCATCTTCGGAGATAAGTCTCGTGAAGTGCGTGATACTTCGCTTCGTGTACCTCACGGGGCAGACGGTGTCGTTCGTGACGTGAAGATCTTTACCCGTGCAAATGGTGATGAGCTACAATCTGGTGTTAATATGCTGGTTCGTGTCTACATCGCTCAAAAACGTAAGATCAAGGTCGGAGATAAGATGGCCGGTCGTCACGGAAACAAAGGGGTTGTATCCCGGATCGTTCCTGTGGAAGATATGCCATACTTGCCAGATGGAACACCAGTAGATATCATGTTGAACCCACTCGGGGTACCATCTCGTATGAACATCGGTCAGGTTATGGAGCTCCACCTTGGTATGGCAGCGCGTAATTTGGGCATTCACATTGCGACTCCAGTCTTTGACGGAGCTAGCTCAGATGATCTTTGGGATACTGTTCGTGAAGCTGGTATGGATAGTGATGCTAAGACCGTTCTTTATGATGGTCGTACAGGTGAGCCATTTGACAACCGTGTATCTGTCGGTGTCATGTACATGATCAAGCTCCACCACATGGTAGATGACAAACTCCACGCCCGCTCAGTAGGACCTTACTCAATGGTTACCCAACAACCACTCGGAGGTAAAGCTCAGTTTGGTGGACAACGTTTTGGTGAGATGGAAGTTTGGGCCTTGGAAGCTTACGGTGCTTCGAACGTTCTGCAAGAAATCCTGACTTACAAGTCAGATGATGTCAACGGCCGTTTGAAAGCTTATGAAGCTATCACTAAAGGTAAACCAATTCCAAAACCAGGTGTGCCAGAATCCTTCCGTGTCCTTGTTAAAGAATTGCAATCTCTTGGTCTGGACATGCGCGTTCTCGACGAAGATGATAATGAAGTAGAACTGCGCGACCTAGACGAAGGAGAAGACGATGACGTGATTCACGTTGACGATCTTGAAAAAGCGCGCGAAAAAGCAGCTCAAGAAGCGAAAGCAGCCTTTGAAGCTGAAGGAAAAGAATAAGAATTCACACTGACTAGAAAATGAAGAAAGGTAAGAAATAGTGGTTGATGTAAATCGTTTTAAAAGTATGCAAATCACCCTAGCTTCTCCGAACAAGGTCCGTTCATGGTCTTATGGGGAAGTGAAGAAACCTGAAACAATCAATTACCGCACACTTAAACCAGAACGCGAAGGCCTCTTTGATGAAGTTATTTTTGGTCCAACCAAAGATTGGGAATGTGCTTGTGGTAAGTACAAACGGATTCGTTACAAGGGAATTATTTGTGACCGCTGTGGTGTTGAAGTAACCCGTGCTAAAGTTCGTCGTGAACGTATGGGCCACATCGAATTGAAGGCACCTGTTTCACATATTTGGTACTTTAAAGGAATTCCAAGCCGCATGGGACTCACTTTGGATATGAGTCCTCGTGCTTTGGAAGAAGTCATTTATTTTGCGGCTTATGTGGTCATTGATCCTAAGGATACACCGCTAGAGCACAAGTCAATTATGACTGAACGTGAGTACCGTGAACGTTTGCGCGAGTATGGTGCAGGCTCATTTGTAGCTAAGATGGGAGCGGAAGCTATTCAAGATCTCTTGAAACAAGTAGACTTGGAAGCTGAAATTACTGTTCTCAAAGAAGAATTAAAAACCGCGACTGGACAAAAACGTGTTAAGGCTGTCCGTCGTTTGGATGTCTTAGATGCCTTCTATAAGTCTGGTAATAAACCAGAATGGATGGTTCTCAATATTCTGCCGGTTATTCCGCCAGATTTGCGTCCGATGGTTCAACTGGATGGTGGTCGTTTTGCGGCTTCTGACCTTAATGATCTTTACCGTCGTGTTATTAACCGGAACAATCGTTTGGCGCGCTTGCTTGAGTTGAATGCACCTGGTATCATCGTTCAAAATGAGAAGCGGATGCTTCAAGAAGCGGTAGATGCTTTGATTGATAATGGTCGTCGTGGTCGTCCGATCACAGGACCAGGTAGCCGTCCGCTTAAATCATTAAGCCACATGCTTAAAGGGAAGCAAGGACGCTTCCGTCAAAACTTGCTCGGTAAACGGGTTGACTTCTCAGGACGTTCTGTTATCGCCGTTGGACCAACTCTAAAGATGTACCAATGTGGTGTGCCACGTGAAATGGCGATTGAGCTCTTTAAACCATTTGTGATGCGTGAAATCGTTGCGCGTGATATCGTGCAAAACGTAAAAGCTGCAAAACGCTTGGTGGAACGTGGAGATGAGCGTATCTGGGATATCCTGGAAGAAGTAATCAAGGAACACCCAGTGCTCTTGAACCGCGCACCGACCCTTCACCGTTTGGGAATCCAGGCCTTCGAGCCAGTTCTAATTGACGGTAAAGCTTTGCGTCTGCATCCATTGGTCTGTGAAGCCTACAATGCCGACTTTGACGGTGACCAAATGGCTATCCACGTACCGCTTTCAGAAGAAGCGCAAGCAGAAGCTCGTATCCTCATGCTAGCTGCTGAACATATCTTGAACCCTAAAGATGGTAAACCAGTTGTAACGCCATCTCAGGATATGGTTTTGGGGAACTACTACTTGACCATGGAAGAAGCTGGCCGCGAAGGCGAAGGTATGGTCTTCAAAGATATGGATGAAGCTGTCATGGCTCTTCGTAATGGTTATGTTCACTTGCATACTCGTGTAGGTATTACAACCGATAGCCTGGCGAAACCGTGGACCGAGTCACAAAGACATAAAATTTTGATGACGACAGTTGGTAAAATTCTCTTTAACGCGATTATGCCGGAAGAATTGCCATATCTGCAAGAGCCAACCAATGCTAACTTGACTGAAGGTGTTCCAGATAAGTATTTCTTAGAATCAGGAAAAGATATCAAAGAAGCCATCCAAGCTCTTGAATTGAATGTACCATTTAAGAAGAAAAATCTTGGGAATATTATCGCTGAAATCTTCAAACGCTTCCGTACAACAGAAACATCTGCCCTGCTTGACCGCTTGAAGAACTTGGGTTACCACCATTCTACTCTGGCTGGTTTGACAGTGGGTATTGCTGATATTCCAGTTGTTGAAGACAAGGCTGAGATTATTGAAGAATCACACAAACGTGTAGAACAAATCACTAAACAATTCCGTCGTGGTATGATCACAGACGACGAGCGCTACAATGCTGTCACTGCTGAATGGCGTGCAGCCCGTGAAAAACTTGAAAAACGTTTGGTTGCCAATCAAGATCCGAAGAACCCTATCGTTATGATGATGGACTCTGGAGCGCGTGGTAACATCTCAAACTTCTCACAGCTTGCCGGTATGCGTGGTTTGATGGCTGCACCAAACGGACGTATCATGGAATTGCCAATCTTGTCTAACTTCCGTGAAGGTTTGTCAGTACTCGAAATGTTCTTCTCAACTCACGGAGCTCGTAAAGGTATGACGGATACGGCCCTTAAGACAGCCGACTCTGGTTACCTGACACGTCGTTTGGTTGACGTTGCTCAAGACGTTATCATCCGTGAAGACGACTGTGGAACAGATCGTGGTCTCCTTATCACTTCTATCACAGATGGTAAGGAAATGATCGAACCTCTTGAAGAACGTTTGGTTGGTCGTTATACTAAGAAATCTATTAAACATCCTGAGACAGGAGAAGTCCTAGTTCCTGCTGATGTTCTTGTAACTGAGGATATGGCACGTCAAGTTGTTAATGCTGGTGTGACGGAAGTCACAATCCGTAGCGTTCTAACATGTAACACTCGTCATGGTGTCTGCCGTCACTGTTATGGTATTAACTTGGCAACTGGTGATGCGGTTGAAGTGGGTGAAGCAGTCGGAACAATCGCTGCTCAATCTATCGGGGAACCTGGTACACAGTTGACCATGCGTACCTTCCACACGGGTGGTGTTGCTTCAAGTTCAGATATCACGCAAGGTCTTCCTCGTGTCCAAGAAATCTTTGAAGCCCGTAATCCAAAAGGGGAAGCGGTCATCACTGAAGTCAAGGGTGAAGTTACAGCTATCGAAGAAGATGCATCTACTCGTACTAAGAAGGTCTTTGTTAAAGGTCAAACTGGTGAAGGCGAGTATGTGGTACCATTTACAGCTCGTATGAAAGTTGAAGTAGGCGACCAAGTGTCTCGCGGTGCTGCTTTGACAGAAGGTTCTATCCAACCTAAGCACTTGCTGGCTGTTCGTGATGTCTTGTCCGTTGAAACTTACCTGCTTGCTGAGGTACAGAAAGTTTACCGTAGCCAAGGGGTAGAAATCGGTGACAAGCACATCGAAGTAATGGTTCGTCAAATGATCCGTAAAGTACGTGTCATGGATCCAGGTGATACAGATCTCCTTATGGGAACTCTTATGGATATTACAGACTTTACAGATGCTAACCGTGATGTAGTTATCTCAGGTGGTGTACCTGCGACAGCTCGTCCAGTCCTCATGGGGATCACCAAAGCTTCCCTTGAGACAAACAGCTTCCTGTCTGCAGCTTCCTTCCAGGAAACAACTCGTGTCTTGACTGATGCGGCTATCCGTGGTAAGAAAGACCATCTGCTTGGACTTAAGGAAAATGTTATCATCGGTAAGATTATCCCTGCTGGTACAGGTATGGCTCGCTACCGCAACTTGGAACCACAAGCTATCAATGAAGTTGAAATCATTGATGAAGTTGTGGTGACTCCAGAAGACGTAGAGTCTACTGAAACACTAGTCACAGAATAAGATGAAAGAAACTCGTTTTAAAAACGGGTTTCTTTTTTATCGGAGATAAGCTTGGTTGAGCCCTAAAAATCTCAGGCTTTGGTATTTGCAAGATGAGAGAAAATTCTCCATTTTAGCTGAATTGCTTGATTATAGAGTATAAAATAAAGCATCCCCATTGATTTTGTCTAAAATATAGAACTAACCATGAGCAAATTAGTTTCATTATCAAAGGATTTTGTATATAATATACGGTACAAAGGAAGAAAATATGTACCGAGTAGTAGAAATGTATGGGGACTTTGAACCCTGGTGGTTTTTAGACGGTTGGGAAAATGATATTATTCAAGAACAACGGTTTGAAAAGTACTATGATGCTTTGAAATTCTATAAAATTCAATGGCTAAAATTAGAAACAGAATTTAAAGAATATAAGAGTCGCAGTGATTTGATGACTGTCTTTTGGAATGAAAAAGATCAGAGATGGTGTGAAGAATGTGACGACTACGTTCAGCAATATAGGTCAATTATATTGTTGGAAGATGAAAAGGTTATTCCAAAAAGCAAATACCGTCCGGGTTATGCTAAACAAAACGGGCTTGAGAAGCATCGATCATGCCGAATCAAATAAAATAAAGAAGAAAACCGATAAATTTAATCGGTTTTTTTGTTGTGTTTACGAATAAATAGTTGAAGAAAGGTTTGAAAAAACTTTTCAACAAAATTTATTTGAGGGAGGTCTTATGGTTCAAAAAATTGCCCAGGCGATTGTCCGGCAGGCTAAGGAAGAGTGTGCTCAGGATATTTATTTTGTACCCAAGGATGATTGCTATGAACTTTATATGCGGATTGGTGATGAACGACGCTTCATACAGACTTATGATTTTGACCAATTAGCCGCTGTGATTAGTCATTTTAAATTTTTAGCTGGGATGAATGTAGGAGAAAAACGTCGCAGTCAGCTGGGATCCTGTGATTATCGTTATGATGATAAGGAAACATCAATTCGTCTGTCAACTGTAGGTGATTATCGTGGATATGAAAGTTTGGTTATTCGACTTTTGCACGATGAAGAGACAGAATTGAAGTTTTGGTTTACTCATTTTCCTGAGTTTAGAGAGAAGTTTAAGGATCGAGGACTGTATCTTTTTTCGGGACCAGTAGGGAGTGGCAAGACCACTCTCATGCATCAATTAGCTCAGCTAAAATTTAAGGGTCAGCAGGTTATGTCCATTGAGGATCCTGTTGAAATCAAGCAAGAGGATATGCTTCAGCTACAGCTGAATGAAACGATTGGTCTGACCTATGAAAGTCTAATTAAGCTTTCCCTGCGTCACCGTCCGGACTTGCTGATTATTGGAGAAATTCGAGATAGTGAAACTGCTAGAGCTGTGGTTCGAGCTAGCTTGACGGGAGCTACAGTTTTTTCAACGATTCATGCTAAAAGCATTCCTGGTGTTTACGAACGCTTATTGGAATTAGGTGTTAGCGAGGAGGAGTTGAAAATTGTTTTACAGGGTATTTGCTATCAACGCTTGATTGGGGGAGGAGGTGTGATAGACTTTGCCAGCAACAACTACCAAGAACACGAGCCGACCGTCTGGAATCAGCAGATTGATCAGCTTCTTGCAGCAGGACATATCCATCCTGAGCAAGCAGAAGCAGAAAAAATTAGGAACTAGCAAGCAAAAGCAGGTCATTGAACTGTTTAATAATTTATTCTCTAGCGGTTTTCACTTGGCTGAGACTGTGGACTTTTTAGGTCGAAGCGCTCTTTTGGAGAAGAACTATGTTCAGCAAATGCGTCATGGCCTAGCTAATGGGCAAGCATTTTCAGAGATTATGGCTAGTCTAGGTTTTTCTGATGCGGTAGTAACCCAGCTGTCATTGGCTGAGTTACATGGGAATTTATCGCTTGCCTTGCTAAAAATAGAGGAATATCTGGATAATCTTGCGAAGGTAAAAAAGAAGTTAATTGAAGTAGCGACCTATCCCATGATGCTTCTCGGCTTTTTGGTATTGATTATGATGGGCTTGAGAAATTATTTATTACCCCAACTCAGCAGTCAAAATTTTGCAACGCAACTCATTGGTCATTTGCCGACTATTTTTCTACTATCTGTCTTAATGTTACTTGGATTAACAGGAGCGATTTATCTGATTTTCAAAGGCCAGAAACGGATCCCTGTATACTCTTTCTTAGCTCGCCTGCCTTTTGTTGGATCCTTTGTAAAGATTTACCTAACCGCCTATTATGCGCGTGAATGGGGCAATATGATTGGACAAGGTTTGGAGCTCAGTCAGATTTTTCAGATTATGCAAGAGCAACTCTCGGTTTTATTTCAGGAAATTGGTCAGGATTTGGGTCAAGCCTTACAAAACGGTCAAGAATTTTCAGATAAAATTGCTTCGTATCCTTTTTTAAAAAAAGAATTGTCTCTAATCATCGAATACGGGGAAGTCAAATCTAAGCTGGGAAGCGAACTAGAAATCTATGCTCTTAAGACTTGGGAAGAATTTTTTGGTAGGGTCAATCGGACCATGAATCTGATTCAGCCCCTAGTCTTTGTCTTTGTAGCCTTGATGATTGTCTTATTGTATGCGGCAATGCTATTGCCCCTTTATCAAAATATGGAGGTTCATCTATGAACAAATTAAAAAATTTACGCGTAAAAGCCTTTACTTTAGTGGAAATGTTAGTCGTCCTTCTGATTATCAGTGTCCTTATGCTCTTATTCGTCCCTAATCTAACCAAGCAAAAAGAGGCTGTTTCGGATACTGGAAATGCTGCGGTGGTCAAGGTGGTTGAAAGTCAGGCTGAGCTCTATGAACTCAAAAATACAGGAGATCAAGCAACCCTTAGCAAATTAGTCGCAGCTGGGAACATCAGTCAAAAGCAAGCAGACTCTTACAAGGCTTATTATGGTAAGAACAATAGTGAGACTCAGGCAGTTGCCAATTAAGGCCTTTACAGTTTTGGAAAGCCTCTTGGTCCTGATGATTAGCAGTTTTATCTTGCTGGCTTTATCAAGCTCTGTTCAAGCTACTTTTGAGCAGATTCAGGCAAAGATCTTCTTTTTAGAATTTGAGCATTTTTATCAGGAAAGTCAGAAGCTTAGCGTATCTTCTCAGAGAAAGCTGGTGCTAGAAATCTCAAACCAAGAGATTTCAAACGGCTATGCTCGTCTTCCAATTCCTAAAGGAATCCAAGCACCTGAATCTACACAGATCTATTTTGATAAGGCTGGAGGTAATTCTTCACTCAGTAAAGTTCAGTTTCAAACCAAGGAAGGACTGGTGACCTATCAACTCTATATTGGAAATGGCAAATTTAAGAAAACGACAAATTAAAGGGACCATCTTACTGGAAGCCTTACTGGCTTTGGGAGTTTTTGCTGTAATTGCAAGCTTGTTACTAGGTCAAATCACGCAATCGCGTAAAGAAGCAGCTGCCATTTTAGAAAAAGAGGAGGTCCTGCGGGTGGCCCAGATGGCCCTCCAAACAGGGCAGGACCATCTTTCTTTAAATGGTATTGAAATTCGTATCCAGAGAACGAAGGATCAGATTCGAGTGTTCCATCAGGGAGAGGAGTTGATTGATGTTGAAAAAAGGTAAAGTAGGAGCTTTTACCCTGCTGGAAGCATTAGTGGCCCTCTTGGTTATCAGTGGTGGCCTCTTGGTTTTTCAAGCTATGACTAAGCTCCTAGCCAGTGAGATTCAGTATCAAGAGCAAACTAAGGCCAAGGAATGGCTCTTGTTTGCGGACCAGTTAGATGCAGAATTATCCCGGAGCCATTTTGAAAAAGTCGAGCAAAATAAGCTTTATGTCAAACAAGATGGCAAGTCGATTGCATTTGGTAAGTCTAAAAGCGATGATTTTCGAAAGACGGATGCGAATGGCCGTGGTTATCAACCCATGATTTATGGCTTAGAAGCTGCTCAAATACATAAAGAAGGTCAGATAGTTCATTTGCATCTGCAGTTTAAGGACGGCTTAGAAAGAGAGTACATCTATCGTGTTGAAGAAGAACATTAAGGCTGGGGTCATGCTCTATGCTCTGCTTATGGCTGCCGTTTTTAGTCTGCTGTTGCAGTTTTATCTCAACCGTCAGACTGCCCATCAGCGCAATCTTTTAGCCCAGCAAGAAAGACAGGAAGCTTACGCTATAGCCTTGCTGACAAAAGACCAGAAGCTAGCTGATAGTGGACAATTTTCTTTTAATAAAGGCCAAAGTCAATACCAGAAAGAAAAGGACCAGTTGATCGTCAATGTAGTGATCTCTGACCGGACTTACGATTTTACCTTTGCTATTAAGGAACCAAAAGCCAGATTGGATAAGGATCAGGATAAAGATAAAAAGTCTGAACTGGAAAAAGAAGAAAAGAGAGAAGCAGAGCCTGCCCGTGAAAAAGAGGAAGCCAAAGACGATAATGGCAAAAAAGATTAAATTTTGATAAGATAAGGAGCGGAGGAAACTATGAATTTTGAAAAAATTGAAGAAGCCTATACGCTCCTTTTAGAAAATGTCCAAGTCATTCAAAACAAGCTTTCAACTAATTTTTATGATGCCTTAATTGAGCAAAACGGTATCTATTTGGATGGGCAAACGGACTTAGAAATTGTCAAAAAGAATCATCAAACTTTGAAGAGCTTAAAGCTAAGCAGAGAAGAGTGGCGGAGAGCCTATCAGTTCATTCTGATGAAGGGTGCTCAGACAGAGCCTTTGCAAGCCAATCATCAGTTTACACCAGATGCCATTGGTTTTCTGTTGATTTTTATCATCGACCAGCTGATGGTAGCATCAGATATTACTCTTCTTGAGATGGGAAGTGGAACTGGAAATCTTGCAGAGACAATCCTGAACAATAGTCAGAAAGAGATTGATTATCTAGGATTAGAAATCGATGATTTACTGATTGACCTATCTGCCAGTATTGCAGAAGTGATGGGTTCAAAGGCACATTTTGCCCAGGGAGATGCTGTGCGCCCTCAAGTTCTAAAAGAGAGCGACTTGATTATCAGCGATCTGCCTGTCGGTTACTATCCGGATGATCAGATTGCCAGTCGCTATCAGGTAGCCAGTCAGACAGAGCACACCTATGCTCATCATCTGTTGATGGAGCAGGCATTAAAGTATTTAAAGGTTGATGGCTATGCGATCTTCTTAGCTCCTAATCACCTCTTAACCAGCCCGCAGAGTGACTTGCTTAAATCCTGGCTCAAAGACAATGCCAGCTTAGTAGCAATGATTGCTTTGCCAGAAAAACTCTTTGCATCAGTTTCTCAGGCTAAGACGGTGTTTGTTTTGCAAAAACAAAAAAATATAAAATCAGAACCTTTTGTCTATGCATTGGCTGATCTACAAAATCATGAAGAAATTACTCGCTTCCGCGAAAGTTTTCAAAAATGGCGCAAAGTTAGTGAAAACTGATCAAAATTCTGGTATAATGAGAACTGAAAACGCTTAAAAGAGGTAAATTATGTCTAAAACAATCGCAATAAATGCAGGAAGTTCTAGTTTAAAATGGCAGCTCTACTTGATGCCAGAAGAAAAAGTATTAGCTAAAGGTTTGATTGAGCGAATTGGACTGAAAGATTCCATTTCAACGGTAAAATTTGATGGTCGTACTGAGAAACAGGTGCTTGATATTACTGACCATACTCAAGCTGTAAAGATTTTGTTAGACGATTTGATGCGTTTTAATATCATTGCGTCTTTCGATGAGATTACAGGAGTAGGTCACCGTGTCGTTGCGGGTGGTGAGTATTTCAAAGATTCTGCTCTAGTTGATGAAGAGGTCATTCAAAAAGTTGAAGAACTCTCTCTCTTGGCACCTCTTCATAATCCAGCAAATGCCGCAGGGATTCGTGCTTTTAAGGAACTTTTGCCTGACATTACAAGTGTGGTAGTGTTTGATACTTCTTTCCATACGACTATGCCAGAAAAAGCTTATCGTTATCCCTTGCCAACGAAATATTATACGGAAAACAAGGTACGTAAATATGGCGCACATGGTACTAGTCATGAGTATGTAGCACATGAAGCAGCTAAACTTTTGGGCAAACCGCTTGAGGAGTTGAAACTTATCACCTGTCATATTGGTAATGGTGCTTCTATTACGGCTGTTGATAAAGGTTTGTCTGTTGATACTTCTATGGGCTTCACACCTCTGGGGGGTGTCATGATGGGAACGCGGACTGGTGACATTGATCCTGCAATTATTCCTTATCTCATGAAACATACAGATGATTTTAAAACTCCCGAAGATATCAGCCGAATTTTGAATCGTGAATCTGGTTTACTTGGGGTTTCCGAGAAATCAAGCGATATGCGTGATATTCATGAAGCGATGCGGGCAGGTGATGCCAAGGCTCAATTAGCTAACGACATTTTTGTAGACCGGATTCAAAAATACATTGGTCAGTATCTTGCCGTTTTGAATGGAGCGGATGCCATCATCTTTACCGCAGGAATTGGCGAAAATTCTGTGACTATTCGTAGACTGGTCATTGAAGGAATTTCTTGGTTTGGTTGTGATATTGATCCAGAAAAGAATGTCTTTGGGCAATATGGAGATATCTCGACACCAGAAGCAAAGGTCAGAGTGTTAGTTATTCCAACAGACGAAGAGCTAGTCATTGCGCGTGATGTAGAACGTTTTAAAAAATAATAGGGGGAAGGCGTTAGCCTCCCCTTTTTTATAGATTGGGGGAAGAAATGGAATTCTATTTAAAAAAACTAAAATATTGTTTAATTGTGTTGGTGATAGTGGTCTTGACACAAGTTCCTTTCATTGCAATGAGGTATTTAGAAGACAAACAATCACCAATTAGTGTAGGTGGAATAATCATCCTGTACCTATTGATTCTTCTTTTAACGCTCTTTCTTGCTAAAAGAGAAGGAATCCTCACATTTGATTTCAGCTTTTTTAGTTGGTCTTCAGTGGGACTTTTGGCCTTATATTATTTCCTATCGATTCTCATCGGTGCTTTAGGGTTTGTTGTCATGAGATTGGAAGGGGGCTCGCTTATTCCTCGTAATCAAGAGAGAATTCAAGAGGCGATGAGCGAGATCCCACAGATTGTCATGATTATCGCAACAGTGATTGGAGCTCCAGTTCTAGAGGAAGTCATTTTTCGTGGCTTTATTCCCAAGAAACTTTTTCCTAAGCATCAACTGGTGGGATTTGTGATAGGTGCGATACTTTTTGGCCTTTTCCATGGTCCGACTAATATTGGTAGTTTTATCGTTTATGGAGGAATGGGAGCAGTCTTTGCCTATGTAGCCTATACGACAGAAAGGTTAGAAATGTCTATTATGGCCCATATGCTTCGAAATGGAATTGCCATATTCCTCATGTTATTTGCAAATAATCAAGCCTGACGAGAAATTTTCTCGTCTTTTTTTCTGAGGAAAATATGATAAAATGTTAGTAATTAAGAATTAGTGAGAGAAATAAAATGGCTCAAAAAAAGATTGATGTTCGAAAACTAGTCCCAGACGGTAAGACAGGCTTGTGCGGGATTCTTAATGTAACCCCAGATTCTTTTTCGGATGGTGGCAAATACAACACTGTAGAATTTGCTTTAGAGCAAGCGAGGTATCTGATACAAGAAGGTGCCCAGATGTTGGACATTGGAGGGGAGTCCACGAGACCCGGTAGCCATTATATTGAGATTGAAGAAGAGATCGAGCGAGTAGTTCCAGTAATTGAGGCTATTCGCAAGCAAAGTGATGTCTTGATTTCGGTCGATACTTGGAAGGCGCCCGTAGCAAAAGCAGCCCTAGCAGCCGGTGCAGATATTGTTAATGATATCACTGGATTTTTAGGTGATGAAGGAATGGCGCAAGTGGTGGCTGAGTCTTCTGCGGGAGCTATTCTGATGTTCAATCCAGTTATGGCTCGACCTCACCATGCTAGCTCATTGATCTTTCCCAAGTTTGGCTTTCAAGATGTTTTCACAGACCAGGAATTATCAAGATTTGCTCATTCAGATATTGTAGATTTAATGTGGGCCTTTTTTGATAAGTCCTTGGCTAGAGCAAAAGTGGCAGGAATAGAGAAGAACAGTCTTATGCTGGATCCAGGTATCGGTTTTGGTCTGACCAAGCGGGAAAACCTAATTCTGTTACAGCATCTGGAAGATATTCATCGGGCTGGTTTTCCAATCTTTCTTGGCGTTTCTCGCAAGCGCTTTGTTGTGAATATACTGGAAGATGCAGGAATTGAGGTGGATCCAGAGACAGATTTGGGCTACCAAAATCGTGATATAGCCTCTAGTCATTTGACAAGTATTGCGGCCAGTCAAGGGGTAGAAATGCTACGAGTTCATGATATTCCTTATCATAAAATGGCTGTGGAGATTGGTGATGCGATTCGTTTAGCTAACCGCGCTGAAGATTTAACCTTGGGACAATACAAATAAGATGATAGATAGAAACGAAAAACCAGATTTGAGTTGGATTGCAAACTATCGGACGGATACTCCGAACTTTGGCTTAGAACGAATGGAAGCTATGCTGGCTCAGCGAGGAAATCCTCATAAGCAGATTTCAGTCATTCATATAGCAGGAACCAATGGCAAGGGGTCAACGATTGCGACTCTTCGAGAACTTCTTCAGTTAAGAGGATTACGAGTTGGAACCTTTACCTCTCCGTATATTGTTTCTTATAATGAGCAAATTGCTATAAATGGACAGGCTATTTCCAATCAAAAATTAAACCAGCTCTTGCAGATTTATAAAGATTTATTTGTCCATCAGGGGCATCATTCGACATTCAAGGGAGTGACTGAGTTTGAAATTATCACGGCCTTAGCCTATGATTATTTTGCTCAGGAAGAAGTGGATGTGGCGATCATTGAGGTCGGTATGGGCGGGCTTCTAGACTCGACAAATGTTTGCCAGCCAGATCTTACTGCGATTAGTACGATTGGTTTGGATCATATGGCTCTTTTGGGGTCCACCCTTGGGGAAATAGCAGAGCAGAAAGCTGGAATCATCAAACTTTCTGTTCCAGTAGTCACTGGTAAGATTGATAGAGAGGCTTTGGAAGTTATCCAGAACGTGGCAACAAGTAAACAGGCTCCAACATATTTGTATGGACAGGCCTATCAGGTTGACTGGCTCAGAAGCGAAGAAACTGGTGAAGTCTTTTTACTGGAAAATGAATGGCGAGAGTCCAGTATTTACCAAACATCACTCCTAGGAACTTATCAAACAGACAATGCCGCCTTGGCTATTGAGATTTGTGATCTGTACTGTCAACAAAAGGGCTTGTCTCTTCTGACAAAAGAAGAAATCGACCGTGGACTTCTAGCAGTTGCCTGGCCAGCTAGGATGGAAAAAATTTTGGAGCAACCTTTGATTTTTTTGGATGGGGCACATAACCCGCATGCTTTGAGCCCTCTACTAGCTTCCTTCCAAGAACGCTTTGCTTCAAAAGATAAGAAGATTTTATTTACCTGTATTCGGACCAAAGCACTAGATGAGATGTTGCAGTTGTTTGCTCAAGCAGATGTATCTGTCGCATTGACATCTTTTGCGGATGAGCGAGCAGTTTCTGAAGAGGAAATGAAGAGACAAGCCTTCCAAACGGGGCTAACCTATCAACCTTGGCAGCAGTATGTAGATAGCTATTTACAAGATGCGCATAAGGATCAAGAGGTGCTGCTGATTACAGGCTCCTTGTATTTTTTAGCTCAAGTTAGAGCCTATATATTGACAAAGAAAGAGGAAATAGATGGATCAGTTAAGAATTAAAGATTTGGAAGTCTATGCTTATCATGGTGTTTTTGCGGCTGAAAAAGAATTGGGCCAGCGTTTTGTGCTGGATCTGATTTTGGATTATGATATGACTCGGGCTGCTAAAACAGGTGATCTGACAGCTTCTATCCACTATGGCGAGCTAGCTCAGGAGCTGGTTAAGTGGTGTCAGGAAAGCAAGGAAGATTTGATTGAAACGCTGGCTTATCAGCTGATTGGCAAGATTTTTCAATCCTATTACCTGGTTGAGAAAGTCAGTTTAGAGGTCAAGAAACCTTGGGCTCCTGTTCCTCTACCTTTGGACACATGCTCAGTCAAGCTAGTTCGTAAAAAGCGGAAAGCTTTTATCGCTCTGGGAAGCAATCAGGGCAGCCCAGTTGCCAATCTGGATGCGGCTCTGGAAAAAATGGCTGAGCAAAATATAAGAATTTTGCAGATATCAAGTCGTATCGAAACAGAGCCTTGGGGTGGCGTTGAGCAGGATCCGTTTCTCAATCAAGTTGTTGAAGTTGAGACCTGGCTCAATCCTGAGGAATTAATGCAGACCCTGTTAGCTATCGAAGCGGATTTAGGGCGCGTGCGGGAGATCAAATGGGGACCTCGTGTGATTGATCTGGATATTCTTTACATAGGGCAAGAAGAGTTATACAGTCCAAACTTGATTGTTCCTCATCCTTATGTGGCTGAGCGAGCTTTTGTCTTGCAATCTCTGGTGGAAATCGCTCCACACTTTGTCGATCCCGTGCAGAAAAAAAGCATCCGTCAGCTCTGGGATGTAGTTGAAAAATGAGAAAAGAAGCTTGTCGTAAGGCAAGTTTTTTTCTTGTCTGATTTTCTTCTGAACTTGCCATTGTAAAATGAAGTCAAATAAAGAAAAGGAGTTCAGTATGGAACATATTGTAAAAATTGATCGTGTTTCTAAAAAATATGGAGACAAGCAAATTTTAAAGGATATTTCTTTTACAGCTAGGAGTGGTCGCATTACAGCTTTTCTAGGACATAATGGTGCAGGAAAAAGCTCGACTTTGAGGATTTTGTTGGGGTTAGATCGGGCGACAGCAGGGACTGCGACTTTTGATGGGCAAACCTATCAGTCAATGACCTATCCGCTCAGAACGGTAGGTGCAGCTTTTGACGGTATTGGGGGTCTGCCAAATCGAAAGGTCTATGACCACTTGAGGATTATTGCGGCGAGTAATGCTATTCCCAAATCTCGGATCGATGAGGTTTTGGAGATGACTGGGATCGCTCATAAGAAAAAGGATTTCTTATCAAGCCTGTCTCTAGGAGAGGGGCAGCGCCTGGGGTTGTCAGTAGCTTTACTAGGTGATCCTCAGTTTCTAATATTAGATGAGCCGACCAATGGCTTGGATCCAAGTGGAATTAAGTGGTTTAGAAAGTTCATTCGCCAGCAGGCTGATTTAGGGAAAACCGTCCTTCTATCCTCTCATATCCTGTCTGAGGTACAAATGGTAACAGATGATGTAGTCTTGATTCATCATGGGCAAATTATCGAACAGGGAACTCTAGAAGATGTATTACAAGGAACAGATAGTTTAGAAGAGCTCTTCTTCGACTTAACAGAGGAGGTTTAAGATGAAAGAGACGATGTCCTTATTGCATTCAGAGTGGTTGAAAATCCAATCAACCAAGGCTTTCAGGGTAAGTGTGGTCTTTATGCTGTTATTGGTACCTGTTGTGTCATGGCTAGAGGGACGCCAGTATCTGTCTATCGGTTTAGATGCGACCCCTGAGACGGTTCCCCGTCTGGCAGAAGCTATTGATCCGCTGGAATATCTAGGTCTTAATGGCGCTTCTATGGGTGGTATGGTTTTAGTCATCTTAGCTGGAATTTTGGGAGCAACGGAATTCCAGTCTCATAGCTTGCGAACCAGTCTATTGGCCTGTAATAACCGCCTGAAGCTACTTGTGGGGAAAATATTGACCTTTGGTTTGTTTTCACTCGTCATTAGCTTATTATCCATTTATTTGAGCTATATTGTCATGCACTTGGCTTTAGGAAAAGAAGGGCTACATCCAATTTTACTTAATCAAGCTGCCTGGAGTCATCTTTTATGGAAGGCACTAGCTACTGCATTGCTGGGTCTCCTGTCCTTTTTATTGGGATTGCTTGGGCGGACGATGTTGCTTCCCTTACTCTTTCTCGTACCCCAAATCTATAATCTAGGAAACTACCTAGCTACCCACACGAGTTGGGGAGCTTATTTGCCACAGCCCGCAGGAGAGTTATTTGTTGCAACGCCGACTTCTCAATATGCTAATAATCCCTTGCAAGGACTCTTGGTACTAAGCGTATGGTTGCTAGTCATCGGCGGCATGGCCTCTCTGCGCTTTTTGAAGACGGATTTAGGAGGACGCTACTGATGATAAAAGCTTTGCTTAGAAGTGAATGGATTAAGTTTCGTTCTTACTACCTCGCTCTTGGTGCAGGCTTGGTGGCTCTGGTAGTCGTTCCATTTTTTCTAATGAATCTTGACTACAGTCAAACAGCAGTTGGCCAGACAAAGGCTCTGAGTGAGGCTTTGCATGCCCTCTATCTGGCGCAGCCCGTCATCGTCATCTTTACTTCCCTCTATTTTGCTCAGGAGTTTGTCAAGTCAGGGATGCGAACGAATTTTCTAACCGTATCAAATAGAAAGGCTTGGTTGGCTGGGAAAATCCTTTTTCTGGTTTTGCTGCTCTTGGTTCTCTACAGTGTCATGATAGGCAGCTGTTTCCTTGTTATGCTGGCTCGTTTTGACCTAGACTTTAGCTGGTCCTTACTGGGGAAATTCCTTTATTACAGCTCTTTTGGTCTTCTCAGCAATCTTTTTCTGGCTTTTTTAACTGCCGGCCTCGCTTTGCTATTTCAATCTTGGGTTGTGCCGGTGTCAGTGCTCTTTCCTCTCTTGATTGGTCTCAGCCGTTTATTGGCAACGTTCATCAAAGAAGCAAAATACTTGCCCGATCTGGCTACCCTAAATCTTTTTGAGTATGAAGGGCTTCAGCATTCAATAGATCTATCAGGGCTGGGAATACAGCTGTTATGGTTAGCTTTGGTTTGGAGCTCTGCTATATTCTTAACCTTGAAACGAGATGTTCGCTAGAGGTATGCTATAATGGAAATCATGAGACAGTATCGTATTTTGGTGGTTGATGACGACCAGAGCATTTTGAAGCTGGTGAAAAATGTCCTAGAGCTCGATGCTTATGATGTGACGACGCTTGATCGGATAGAAGAGCTAGAGCTGACGCATTTTGTCGGATATGACTTGATTCTGCTGGATGTGATGATGGAGCCTGTTAATGGTTTTGAGTTGTGCTCCTACATTCGTCCTCATCTTTCGTGCCCAATCATCTTTCTGACGGCCAAGGAGTTGGAGGCGGACAAGGTGGAGGGGCTCTTTCGCGGAGCAGATGACTATATTGTCAAACCTTTTGGGACCAAAGAATTGCTGGCGCGTGTCAGAGCTCATTTTCGTCGGGAGGAAAGACGTGAGGAGCGCTATTCTGAAATTGCTTCTTGTCAATTTTATCCTGAGCGCTATGAAGTTGCCTGTTTTGGTAAAGTCTTGAAATTTTCAGAGCGAGAGTTTAAGTTGCTGCATTTACTAGCTAGCAATCCCAAGCAGACCTTTTCAGCTGAACGCCTGCATACCTTGCTTTACCCAGAAAGTTCAGAAACACAGCTTCGCTCCATCTCAGAATACGTATATCAGATTCGCCAAAAATGCAAACAAGAAGGGCTGCAAGCAATTGCAACAGTGAGAGGAGTAGGCTATAGATGGCAATTAGAACCCGAAATTTCAAAAGCCTAGTCTGGACAACCAGTTTAAAAGTCGTCTTTTTTCATGTTTTGATTTTTGTGCTTATAGGCTATGAATTTACGCAAGGAAGTAATCACGTTCTTTTCACCTTGTTCTTTTGGGCGGGGAGCTTGCTGCTGATTACTTTTTATCATATTTTGAAATTGCTCCGAAAAATCGACAGGGAAATAAAAATGCTAAAGAGCAAGAAGCTTTTAGAAGAAAATCAAAGCCAGTTTTTTCGGATCGAGGAAATGCTAGAAGTCTATAGCGATTTACGGAGCAGCCACCAAGAAAATGCTCGTCTTCTAGAAAGAGAGCAGCAGCATAATCAGGAGTTGATTTTACAGCTATCAGCGACATCGCACGATTTGAAGACGCCCCTAACTGTGATTAAGGGGAATGCTGAGCTCTTGGAGTTGGCGCAGTTGGGTCAGCCACAGGCAGACTATGCTACTGAGATTTTGCAGGCTAGTCACAAGATGGAAGAGTATTGTGGCTCTTTGATTGATTACGCTAAGACCTTTCAGATTGATTCTAATCAGTTCAGTCAGCTTTCCTTAGGGAGCTTTTTGGTTTCTCTACAGGACGATTGGGCACTGTTCAGCAAACAAGAAAGCCATCGTTTTTCTCTCCAAGAAGATTGTGATCCTAGCTTAAGCTTGTCTATTCATTTGGACTATCTCAAGCGGGCTTTGCTCAATATCTTACTAAATGCGCTTGAACATGCTGACCAAGACCAAAAAGAAGTGAAGCTAACGGTATCAGTGCAGCAGGACCAGTTAGTTTTTGCTATCTGGAACAATGGTCCTGCATTTTCAGAGGAGATGCTGCTAGGAGCAGAACAGCTCTTTTACCAGAGTGACCAAAGCCGCAATTCAGCTAATCCCCATCATGGCATCGGCTTAGCCTTTTCTAAGCAGGTAGCTCTCTTGCACGGTGGTCGTCTGACCCTGCTCAATCCAGACCAAGGAGGAGCTTGTGTCGAGTTGACTGTAGCTTTGGAAAGCAAATAACAAAGGAAGTCAATCAAGATGATAAAAGAGAGTGGGACAGAAATCGGTAATTCGTTAGAATTCGATTTCGTCGTCCCACCTCCGCACAGTTGAGTAGGGCTGTAAAAGCTGATGGAATCAGCGTAGTAGAGCCCACTCAACCACTGCGTCTTGCTCGACAATCCAAAGACAATTGAGAGGCTAGGACTTTTGTCCCAGCCTCTTTTTTGCCGCTTTCTTCTTGACAAAAGATGTAAAGGGAGCTATACTATATTTGAAAAGTAAAGTTTGTTTTACATTGTGAAAAGGAGTCGGCCTTGGAAAATCGAATTCAAGAATTGCGAAAAAGAAAAAAGCTCAGCCAGGAAGAACTGGCTGAGAAGCTAGAGGTTACGAGACAAACGATTATTTCTTTGGAAAAGGGCCGCTACAATGCTTCGCTCCTTTTGGCTCATAAAATTGCATCCTTTTTCAATTTAAGGATTGAAGAAGTGTTTCTCTTTGAGGAGGATGAATCATGAAATGGACTTATATGCTCAAATGGGGACTAGGTTTCTTAGTAGTCCTTGTCTTGATCTTTCTTCATTTACAGTTCGATTTTATCCCTAAGGAAATCCTGCCTGTTGTGGGAATGATCTTGATTGTGCTGATCTTGAAAATTTTTCAAGCGTATGAAAAATAGGAGGCCGACATGGAAACATTAACTAAACAAGAATTTCGAAAAAAACTTCAAAAGAAAGTTATCGTGGGACGTATCTTAACCTTTATCATCTTGGTAGGATTGGCCTGGAGCCACTTTCATTCTCTGAATGATCGGCAGGAAGGAGTCATGGTCGGCATACTGCTGGGGCTTTCTTTGATGACTATTCGGTATAATCTTGCCCTAAGACGGGAGGAAAATTTTGAGCGGTTCTACATTCAGGTGACTGACGAACGCAATCGCATGATTGATGAAAAGACCCGCACTCTGCTTTTTAATATTCTTTTGCTGCTGGCAGCGTGCTTGAGCGTTTTGTCTATGGTTTTCCCAATCATCTTAAGTCTCAATCAGTTTCTGACCTTGACCATTATCCTGGTTTTGGGACTTTACTATCTCTTGCGCTTTCTCCTGTCCAAGCGTTATTAAGAAAAAAGCTGGCGACGCCAGCTTTCTAAACAAGCTTTTAACAGAGCTTGTTTTTATTTTCTATAAAGTCGATCATACTGGTAAACGGGGTCCATGGTCACATGGATGCCTAGTTTGCGCAGGACGTTTTTGTCTTCGCCAGTTAGAGTGACAGTAGAGTGGGCCTCGCTGCCCTTGAGATTACCGAGTTGTTGCATAGCATTTGCCGCATCTTGATTTTCCATGGCTGTGATTGCCAGAGCCATCAAGATTTCGTTTGAGTGGAGGCGAGGATTGCGGCTGCCCAGATGATTGATTTTCAGGCCTTGGATTGGCTTGACATACTCAGGCTCGATCAGCTTGGTTTCTTTAGCAATATGGGCTAATTTCTTAATGGCATTAATCAATACAGCAGCCGTAGGACCAAAGAGTTCAGAGGTTTTACCAGTTACGATTTCACCGTTTGGTAATTCCAGGGCCAGAGCTGGCTCACCAGTGCTTTCAGCTTTATCGCGCGCAGCAACTGTTACCTTACGGTCCAGCGGTGTAATGCCCAGGTCGTTCATCAAGAGTTCGATTTTCTTGACAGCAGATTCAGAAACGCGCTCCGCCTTGAAGTCCAGAATCGTCTGGTAGTAGCGACGGATGATTTCCTGTTGAGATGCCTCGATAGCTGCATCATTATCTACAATGGCAAAGCCGACCATGTTGACGCCCATATCCGTTGGTGAAGCATAAGGTGATTTTCCAAGGATACGTTCTAGCATGCGCTTGAGGACTGGGAAAATTTCAATATCACGGTTGTAGTTGACTGTGGTTTTTCCGTAGGTTTGCAGGTGGAATGGATCAATCATGTTGACATCGTCCAGGTCTGCCGTCGCTGCCTCATAAGCTAAATTGACCGGATGGTGCAGGGGCAGATTCCAAACGGGGAAGGTTTCAAACTTGGCGTAGCCTGACTTGATGCCATTGATTTGGTCATGATACATGTTGGACAAGCAAGTAGCCAATTTACCAGAACCAGGACCAGGTGCAGTAACAACGACTAGATTACGGCTGGTTTTGATGTAGTCGTTTTTCCCCATACCTTCAGGCGAGATGATATGGTCCATGTCGGTCGGATAGCCCTTAATTGGGTAGTGGATGTAGGAGGCGATGCCATTCTTTTCCAGCTGGCTGCGGAAGAGGTCAGCTGCTGGCTGACCGGAATACTGGGTGATGACCACTGAGCCTACATAAATATCTAGCTCGTTGAAGGTATCGATTAGTCGCAGCACTTCCTGGTCGTAGGAAATGCCCAAATCGCCACGCGCCTTAGAGTGTTCAATGTTGTTGGCATTGATAGCAATGACAATCTCTACTTGGTCCTTGAGCTCTTTGAGCAGTCTGATTTTATTGTCCGGCTCATAGCCTGGCAGGACGCGGGCAGCATGGAAGTCTTCTAGCATTTTACCGCCGAATTCCATGTAAAGTTTGCCCTCAAATTGATTAATGCGCTCCAAGATATGGTCGCGCTGCAGGTTTAAGTATTTGTCAGAATCAAAAGCAATTTTTTTCATTTTCATTTTTACCTCTGCTAAGCATTATAACAAAAAAGAGATATTTTTGGGAGCAAAAGTAGTATCTGAGGACAAATAAAAAGAACCGATCAGAAGAAAAAATTTTAAATAGAACGATAAAAAAACCAAGGCTATTCAGCCAAGGTTCTTAATAGAAAAGAAAGGAAAAGTGGGAGTTTTAGAAAGGAAGTTCCTTTTCTTCCAAGACTAGGTCAGCCAAATCGGCTCCAGAATTATTTTCACGAATAGCCCGCTGGGCACGACTTTCAAGAAGCTGGAAACCATGTCCAAGGACTTCTGTGATATAGTGAGTCACACCGTCTTTTTCATAACGACGGGTCCGTAGTTCGCCGTCCAGAGAGATCAAGCTTCCTTTGCTGGCATAACTAGCTAGAGTCTCAGCCAATTTGCCCCAAAGGACGATATTAATGAAGTCTGCTTCGCGCTCACCATTTTGATCCTTGTAACGGCGATTGACCGCAATCGTTGCGCGTGTGACAGATTTTTCATTGCTAGTTTTGTGCAATTCTGGTGTGGCCGTCAAACGACCGATAATAATGACTTTATTGTACATATAATTTCCTCCTACTTATTTATTCGGAAGAGAAAGAAAAAAATCGTGAAAATCACGATTTTTTTACCCTTGCCAATGTTTTGCTGGATCAAACGCAGTTCCGACGACTTCAGAGTCGGCTAATTCGATAATGCCACGTTTTTGAGGAGCGTTTGGTAATTGCAATTCACGTGGACTGCACATCATACCAAAACTTTTCTCACCCCGTAGTTCACCAGGAAAGATAAGGTTTCCCTTAGGCATCATAGCGCCAGGAAGGGCAACGATAGTTTTGAGGCCTACTCGAGCATTGGGGGCACCGGCTACAATTTGAAGAGTCTTATCTGCTGCGACCTGGACTTGACAGATGTTGAGATGGTCACTATCTGGATGAGCAATCATTTCGACGATTTCTCCGACGACAAATTTCGGTTGGAGATCATTGATCAGAGTTTCAGAAAAGCCTTCTTTAGCCAACTCTTGGTTGAGCAAGGCAACCTCTTCGTCAGTAAGAAAGATCTGGCCACTTTGTTGGATATTAAGAATATCTGATACTTGGAAAATGTTCCAAGCTACGGTTTCAGCTGTATCTTCTCGGAAAATACGAGCAATATTTCCTTTGCGTTCAACAGAAAGTTTTGCATCTTCGTTGTTGGCAACAATCACCATCAAAACATCGCCAACAAATTCTTTGTTATAAGTAAAAATCATTCTTTTCTCCATTTGATTAGTTTAATGACGCTAAAAAATCATTGATTTCAGACTTGGTTTTTCGATTGCGATTGACCAACCGACCTATTTCGTGTCCCTTTTCCAGTACAACCAGACTAGGAATCCCATAGACATCCCAGCGTTTAGCAAGGTCAAGATAAGCATCACGGTCTACTTGGATGAAGGTGAAATTTGGATTCCTTGCCTCAATCTCTGGTAGGGAGGGCTGGATGAAACGACAGTCTCCACACCAGTCTGCTGTGAAAAAGAAGACAGTCCTCCCCTCTGACTGAACGTAAGTTGCCAATTCTTCTATATTTTCAGGAATAATCATCATTTTTCCTCATAACTTAGCTGGCCGTTTTCGTAGACAAAGGTAAAGTGGCGGTCATCTTCAAGGACTACTCCACCAACCAGTGTATCTTCGCTGGACTCATAGAGTTGCACATAGACCGTGGCAATCTGTCCTTGACTAGCAAAGAAGCTACGGACCAGGTGAATAATCTCTTCTCTCTTTTTGGCTAGCTGTTGTTCTTTGACGACTTTTCGCGCGCCCAAGGCAAGACTTCCTGCTCCAAGAAGAGCAGCTGTTGTTAAAATGATTTTTTTAGCTTTCATGACAATATTTTAACACAAAAAAGAAGGGGGAACAATGGCCAAGATAGAAAAGGAGAAATTGACAAGCGAGAGGACTTAACTGAAATTTTTTTACTTGGATATTTCTCCTGTAGAGAGTTAGGCTTTTGCTACCTATCTTTCCCAAAAAGTGATAAAATAGGGGGCAGAAAGAAGGTATATATGACAGACTTATTTTCAAAAATCAAAGAAGTAACTGAGATTTCTGCAATCTCAGCTCATGAAGGTCCTGTAAGGACTTATTTGCGGGAGAAAATGACTCCGCATGTGGATGAAATGGTGACGGATGGCTTGGGTGGCCTCTTTGGTATCAAGCATTCAAACTTAGCAGATGCGCCTCGAGTTTTAGTGGCCTCTCATATGGATGAAGTTGGTTTCTTGGTCAGTGAGATTAAAGCAGACGGTACTTTTCGTGTAGTTGAAATCGGTGGCTGGAATCCTCTTGTGGTCAGCAGTCAGCGCTTCAAATTGTTTACTAGAGAAGGTCGGGAAATTCCAGTGATTTCTGGCTCTGTTCCACCTCACTTCCTACGTGGAGCTGGTGGGACACCAACCCTGCCACAAGTAAGCGATATTGTTTTCGACGGTGGATTTGCCAATAAGGAAGAAGCAGAAAGTTTCGGAATTCGTCCAGGAGATGCTATTGTGCCAGATAGCTCAGCTATTTTAACAGCTAATGGTAAAAATGTTATTTCCAAATCTTGGGATAACCGTTACGGGGTTCTCATGGTCAGTGAATTGGCTCAGGCTTTATCAGGACAATCTTTAGGCAATGAGCTATATGTTGGTGCTAACGTCCAAGAAGAAGTTGGTTTGCGTGGAGCTCACGCCTCAACAACTAAATTTGAGCCCGAACTATTCTTTGCTGTAGACTGTTCTCCAGCTGGTGATGTATATGGTGGTCAAGGCGCTATTGGTGACGGAACACTGATTCGTTTCTTCGACCCTGGTCATCTCATGCTGCCTAATATGAAAGACTTCCTGCTTACTACGGCTGAAGAAGCTGGTATCAAGTACCAATACTATTGTGCAAAAGGTGGAACAGATGCTGGTGCAGCCCATCTCCAAAACGGTGGTGTGCCATCTACAACTATCGGAGTTTGTGCTCGGTATATCCACTCCCATCAGACACTTTATGCAATGGATGACTTCTTACAAGCTCAGGCATTCTTGCAAGCAATTGTGAAGAAGTTAGATCGTTCAACAGTCGATTTGATTAAAAATTACTAAACTGATAATTGTCTTTTGTGAAACTGCAATCAGTCAATAAAACAACACCGCAGTTAGATGAAGCTCCATGGTTCTATTTGGTCATGGAGCTCTTTTAGTGGGGAAGGCTAGATTGGAAGTATAGAAAAAACTTTGATGTCAGCTATAAAGAAATAGTTAGCTTCTTAGAGCAGATTTTGATTTTTTCGTGCTTTGTAATATAATAATTCTGTATATAAGTGAAGCCTACTAGAAAGATTGGGGTATGGATGATGGCGAAAAAAGAAATGCAAAGAAGTCGTATGCATTATAAAAATACTTTGTGGCCCCTCTTAGTTCTACTTGTAATGGCTTTATCTTTTGTGTATTTTAAAGGGATTCTTCCGGATCCAAAACAGGTCAAGATTGGGGTGACCTACATGACCATGAATAACGACTTTTACAAGACCTTAAATGCGGAGTTGGAGAAGAAAACTAACCAGCAGGGCAGCCGACTTTACGTTAGGGATCCTGAATTGGATGAGGGCAAGCAGAGCCAACAGATTGATTTTTTCGTCAAAGAAAAGGTAAATGTCATTGTGATTAATCCAGTGAAAAGCAATAGTCCAAGTATCATTTCCTCTCTTCAGAAGGCCAAGAAAGCTGGGATTAAAATCATCGTAGTGGATACGCCAATCAGCAAGGAAGTGGCAGTCGATACGACAATTGTTTCAGATAATTACCAAGCTGGTGTTTTAATTGCTAAAGATATGATGAAACGTTTGCCAGCTGCGAATATCCTTCTGCTAGAACATCGAAATGCAGTTTCTGCTATGGACCGCATTCGAGGTTTTGTAGAGACAATAAAAAATCAGCCTCAGTACAAGATTATTTCCCAAAAAGAGACGCTTGGACAGACTGAAGAAGCAATGCCTCAAGTAAAAAGTGCCTTAGATGAAGGAATGGACTTTAATGTGGTCATGGCTCTCAATGATCGGGCAGCGATTGGTGCCCTAGCGGCTATTAAAAATAACGGCTTGAACCGAAAGCTTTCTATTTATGGCGTGGATGGCTCACCAGATATCAAAAACTTTTTGGCTACAACAAACGATATAGAGGGAACTGTAGCCCAATCGCCCATTCAGATGGGACGCAAGGTGGCGCAGGTAATTGAGCTGATGCAGGAAGGGAAATCCTACGACAGCCAATATCTGATTCCAGTTCATCTGGTTAATAGGGATAATATCAGTCAATACACAGTTACAGGGTGGCAATAATGAGACCTCAAAAAAGTATATTTTACAGCAAAATAGCGCTGATGATCATCAATCTGGTTGCCATTGTCTATAATGCGTCTATCTATCTCTTTGCGACCAACTATGTAGCTGCTAAGGGCTTCAGTCACTCGCTCTTGGAGCGTTTGGATGCCATTCCTGGCTCTCCCAGCTTGATTTTCTGGGTATCAATTAGCTTGTATGCCTGCCTGCTCTTGGTCATGTACTATCGCGAGCGCCACCCTAATCAGCTGTCTGTCTATGACAAGGTGACCATTATTGAAATCCTGCTTATGTTGGTCATCTTTTCTGTCTTGCACTCGTCCTACAATGGCTTGATTCTCCTGGTGTTTGCGGATATTTTCTATGGCTCTAAGGAGTTCAATTCTTCCAAAGACAAGAAGTACTGGTTTTCTTTTATCATTTTGAGTTTTGGCATGTTGCTCTTGTCCAACTATGACCTTATGTCGCTCTTTATCAAGCTGCCTTCTCTAGATACCTATATTCGGTTTTATCCAGAGTCTGTCCGGCTGTTGCTGCTTTTTGGCAAGAACTTTCTCTATTCCCTCAATATCGTCGTCTTTATGATTTCTTTGCTCTTCTATATCTTGTCAGCTATTACAGAGCGTCATCGGATTGAGGAAGAGCTGCGCATGGCTTCTCAGGCCAATCGCGAGTTGAACTCTTATCTGGCCTTGTCCGAAAAAATAGCAGAAGATCGAGAGCGGAAGCGTATTGCCAGAGAGATTCACGATACATTGGGCCATGCCCTAACGGGAATTTCAGCGGGTATTGATGCGGTCAAGGTCTTGGTTGATATTGATACCAATCGGGCTAAGGAGCAGCTCAATAATGTTTCAGTCGTTGTTCGAGACGGTATCCGTGATGTCCGAGGCTCGCTCAATAAAATGCGGCCGGGAGCTCTGGAAAACAACACTTTGAGGGAAGCTCTGATTAAGATTATCCGCGAGTATGAAGCCATCTCCAACTTGGAGATTCATCTCCGCTACGAATGGGATAATATTGACTTGGATATTGCAAAGGAAGACATTGTGTTTCGGGTGATTCAGGAGTCTATTACCAACTCTGTCCGCCACGGCCATGCCAAGACCATCTGTATTGAGTTACTGGAGGAAGAAGAAGCTTATGTAATGACCATTCAGGATGATGGTATTGGTTTTGATGAACTCCACTATGGCTATGGCCTCAAGCAGATGCAGGAGCGCCTAATGATTATTGGCGGAAGCGTTCACTTTGAAAATCGGGACGGCTTCTACACGCATATCGAAATCCCAAAAATAGGAGGAAGACATGATTAAGGTTTTAATAGCAGACGATCAGGCCTTGATTCGCGAGTCTCTGCAAATCATCCTGTCAGCCCACGCAGATATTGAGGTGGTCGGGACAGTTGGAGACGGCAAGGAAGTGCTGGAAAAGCTTCATCGGGTACGCCCAGATGTGATTCTAATGGATATTCGCATGCCAGTCATGGACGGTGTTCTCTGTACCAAGGCTGTCAAGGAGCAGTATCCAGATGTTAAGATTATCATTCTGACGACCTTTGATGACGATGAATTTATCTTCTCCGCTCTTAAATACGGTGCGTCTGGTTATATTCTCAAAGGGGTTTCGACAGAAGAGCTTCACGAAGCCATTCAGACAGTCTATCGAGGCGGAGCTATGATCAATCCCAATATTGCCACCAAGGTCTTCAAAATCTTTTCACAGATGGCCCAGTCCAACTTTGCTATCACGGTGACTGAGGAAAATGTTGAGGATATGAGCCGGACAGAGTGGAAGATTATCCAGCAGATTGGCTTTGGGATTTCTAATAAAGAAATTGCAGCTAAGCTCTTTCTATCAGAAGGGACAGTTCGTAATTACCTGTCAGGTATCCTAGCCAAGCTCAACTTGCGCGACCGAACCCAGCTGGCTATCTGGGCTGTTCAGACCGGAGTCACCCAGAGAGATTTTAGTAAGGAAAGCGACAAATGAAGTGGAGATTGAGACATTTGGCCCTGCTGGTTGTCCTGATCATATCTGTTGCCCTAGCTTTTGTATTTTGGGCTTCAGCTCAGGAAAAAGTCCTGCGTATCGGCGTCTATGCTGGCTCCAGCTGGGATGTACCTAACAGCCGCGAAAACAGGGTCTTGGACAGCTTGATTAAAAAATTTGAAAAGACGCATCCTCATGTCAAGGTCATTTATGAAAGCGGGATTCCCAAGGATGATTACGCCGACTGGCTGGCAGAGCAAGTCTTGAAAGGCGAGCAACCGGATCTCTTTATGGTACCAGAAAACGATTTTAGCATGTTGGCTTCGACGGGCGCGCTTAAATCCTTGGATACCCTCTTAAAGGATGATGAACGAAGGGTCTTTTATCCGGTGGCTTATGAAGCCGGGCAATATCAGGGAGTCAGCTATGCTCTTCCTGTTGAGAGCAATCCTATCATGATGTGTGTCAATAAAGACTTGCTCGAAAAAGAAGGAATTAGCATTCCTGAGTCAGGCTGGACTTTAGAGGATTTCTATGAGATTTGCAAGAAAGTAACCAAAGACACCAATGGAGATGGTGTAGTGGATCAGTACGGAATAACAGATTACACTTGGCAGCAGGCTCTGGTAGCTTACGGCGGCCATCTTACCGATAAATCTGGTATCAATGTAGACAGCTCAGAGATGCACCAAGCCCTGTCCTTTATGAGCAAATTAGATATGCTCAGTCGGCACTATAAGGTGACTTCTAATGACTTTGATGAGGGACGGGTGGCCTTCTATCCTATGAGTCTGGCCCAGTATCGGACCTACAAACCCTATCCTTATCATGTTTCCAAATATTCTAGCTTTTCTTGGACCTGTATCCCAATGCCTACAGCCAACAATCAGGTGATGGGAACTCAGGTCAAGACCTCGCTCTTTGCCATGTCTTCTAATACCAGTCAAGAAAAACTGGCATGGGAATTTATGCTTTTGTTGTCGCAGGATAAAGAAAGCCAACAGGCTCTATTTGAGAAATCTCAAGGGACTTCGGTCTTGCCATCTGTAGTGAAAAGTCAGCAGTCTAGAGCAATCCTACAAGCAGATGATTTTGGCTTGGATTCTTTGACTTCTGAGAGGTTGGATCGCATGATGAATCGCTCTATCATTGATATCAGCCTAGAAGTAGATCAACATACGATGGAGCGGATGGACTATCTGATTCAAAAAGCGATGCAGAATCAAGAGATTGATAGTTCCCTACCTAGTATTCAAAAGGAAATAGAAAGCGGAAAATAATCTGCTTTCTTTTTTTACATTTCAATCACAAAATAAACAAAGTTGACTAGACCAATATGACAATTGTCATATTCTTATTAACAAATGTCATCTGACTTACGTGACATTTGACAATATGAAACCGGTTCCATATCTTGTACAATAAAGTCATAAAGAAACCTTCATCATTTAAAGTCTGAATTGGCTAAGAAGTAGAAGGGTAAGGAGGCAGGAAAGATGAAATATCTTGTATTGGTCAGCCACGGTGGCTTGGCCGAAGGGGTGCAAAGTTCTTTGGGAATGTTTGCCGGCGACAAGACAGATCAAGTGATTGCTGTTGGTCTAAAAGCAGGTAAGTCAGTAGACGATTTTGCCTTGGAGTTTCGCCAAGCTTTAGCGGGCTTAGCTGAGGAAGATCAGGTTCTTGTGTTGGCAGATATTGTTGGGGGAAGCCCTCTTACTACTGCCTGCAATGTCTTGGCTGAACTTGGGAAACTAGACACAGCAGTTGTCCTAGGTGGTCTAAACCTGACTATGGCTTTAACAGGGCTAGTGATGAAAGATATGTTAGAAGGCAAAGAACTAGCTAGAACCATTCTTTCAGAAGCTTCAGCAGCTCTTCAAGAATTCGAAGTCGCAACCGATAGCGACGAAGAAGATGACGACGATATTTAAATACTTAAAGGAGATTTATCATGACAATTTCATTTGTACGGATTGATGACCGCATGATCCACGGTCAGACAGTTACTCGCTGGGCTAAGGAATATCCTTGTGATGGCTTAATTGCGGTCAATGATGCAGCTGCAGGGAATGCCGTGTTAAAACAGGCTTATAAAGCTGCTTCAGATAAGAAAACTTTTGTTTGGACTAAGGAAGCTTTCAAAGAAAAATCACAAAAGGTCTTGGATTCAGATAGTCGCTATTTCTTAATCACAAAGAATCCAATTGATATGAAAGAAATTTTAGTAGACCAAGGCTTTGTTCCAGCTGATGTCAAAGAAATTATCGTCGGCCCTGCTAATGATCGCCCAGGAGCAACGAAATTAGGAAATAATCAGTCCATTACTCAGGAAGAAGCAGAGGCAATTGAAGCAATTGAAAAGGCTGGTTATAAGGTGAAATTCCAATTGTTGCCAGATGTTTCCATCGGCTACTGGAGTGATTTCAAGTCTAAATTTGGTTTTTAATAATACTATAAGCGTTAAAGGAGGCTTATTATGACAATTTCTTGGTTACAGGCCGCTTTGCTAGGATTGTTTGCGTGTTTGTCATCCATGCCTGGTCTAGGTGGTACATCAATTGGTAACTATACTCTGGGACGCCCGCTTGTTGGTGGACTTGTTTCAGGGCTTATCTTAGGGGATATTAAACTAGGGATAGTCTGTGGGGTTGCCATGCAATTGGTTTATATTGCCCTGGTTACTCCTGGTGGTACTGTTTCAGCAGACGTTCGTGCGGTTTCTTATATCGGTATTCCGCTAGCGATGGTAGCTATTACGACACAAGGCTTAGCCCTCGATTCTTCAGATGCAGCAAACTTGGCTAAATCAATGGGAACTTTGGTAGGGACAGTTGGTACCGTTCTATTTTATGGTACAGCAACAATGAACTTGCTCTGGCAACATATTGGTTGGAAAGCTGTTGAAAAGAGAGAATTTAAACGTTTATACGCAGTAGACTGGGGCTTCCCATGGATTTCACACATTGTCTTCTCCTTCTTGCCAACTCTAATCATGTGTAAATTAGGGGCAGATGCAGTTACAGCTTTGAAATCAGCCCTTCCTTTGGATGGAATTCCAATGAAAACCCTCTTTACAGTGGGCTCACTCCTTCCATGTGTCGGAATCGCTATTTTGTTAAAACAAATTGTTGAAAAAGCTGTCGACTTTATTCCTTTCTTTGTCGGTTTTACTCTTGCAGCTTCTCTAGGATTAAATCTAGTTTCTTGTGCAGTCATTTCATTGATTTTCGCTGTTCTATTCTATGAAATTCAAATGGCTAAAAATGTCAGAGCTCAAGCAGTAGCAAGTATAGGCGTGATTGATGACGATGATGAGGAGGATATCTAAAATGGCAAAATTAACGAAAAAAACATTAGGAAAATCTTTCCATCATTGGTACTATGGTAACTTGACCTGCTTCTCACAAGAGCACATGCAGACTTTTGGTTATCTTGCGTCTATGCTACCAATTGTGGAAGAACTTTATTCGAAAAAAGAAGATCAAGCAAAGGCAATGCATACTTATACAGCCTTCTTCAATACTGAACCTCAGCTAGGTGCCTTGATTGTCGGGATTACAGCAGGGCTCGAAGAAGCGCGTGCAAATGGTGCTGACGGAGTGGATGATGAAACAATCAATGGACTTCGTGCTGGTTTGATGGGACCTGTTGCTGGTATTGGTGACTCACTGATTGTTGGGACCCTGATCCCTATTATCTTGGGGATTGCCCTTGGCTTATCAAACGGAGGATCTCCACTAGGTGCTATCTTCTATATCGTTGTCTGGAACTTGCTAGCTTACTTCGGTATGAAATTTGCCTATTTTAAAGGATACGAACTGGGCGACAAAGCGGTTGAATTTCTTGTTGGTCCTCAAGGACAAGCTATCCGTAAATCTGTATCTATCATTGGTGGTATGGTTATTGGTGCGGTAGCAGCTACTTGGGTGCCTGTTAAAACAGCTTTCCAATTAAAAGACTCATCCGGAAAAGCATTCTTGGTTCTGCAAGATCAATTAGACGGAGTTTATCCTGGACTTTTAACTGCATTATTTATCGTCTTTTGCTGGTGGTTAATGGCTAAGAAAAATCTATCTCCAATCAAAGTGATGCTACTTCTTGTAGTTGTTGCATTTATTGGTGTATTACTTGGCTTCTTTAATCCAGGTTTGAAATATTAAAAGGAGAAATCATGACAGAACAAGAATTGATTCAAGGCTATGAAACAGAAATTCACTATCAAAAACATATGATTGAAAATCTAGGACGTTGGTTTAGTCTCTTCTTTACCATTGCGAGTATCGGTCTTGTTCTGATTTATTTCTTCCGCCAAACCAATATGATTCTTTTCATTGTTGGAATTATCCTAGCAGTGATAGGCATTCTTGCCATGTTAGTATTTGGTTATGGTATCTACAAAGGCCGACTCAATCTTCAAAAAGTCATTGATGATTTTGAAGCTAAAATTCAAATAAAATATTAAGCTAGATGCCCCTGATAAAAGATTATCGGGGGTTGATTATTAAAAATTTTCAGAAATTTTCTAAAAAAGTCTTGACATTGTATGAAATTAAGGGTATAGTATTAAACAATAAAAACAAGGAGAAATAAAATGGTTAAACAAACGTCATCACAGACAATTAATTTAAATACCTACTTTTACTTTAGTTTCTTTAGATAGACGTTTGTAGCCAAAAGGATACAAACGTTCCCCGTTTGTATCTATGAAGCTAAAGCATTTTATGATGAATCCAGCTGATTAGATATCTTTTCTAACTGACTGGATTAAAGTGGATGATTGATTTCATCTATATCAGCACTTAAAAGCCAGTTAGAATAAAATCTAATTGGCTTTTTGTTTTTGAAAAAAATTAAGGAGCATGATATGAAAAAAACACTACTTTCCTTGGTTAGTTTGGCGATGGCCTTACTTCTTGTAGCAGGATGCAGTTCTTCAAAGAAGTCGGAAAAACAGGTCCACATCGGGATTCTTCAATATGTGGAGCATGAGTCCCTGACAGCTGCTCGAAAAGGCTTTGAGAATGAGTTGAAAGACCAAGGGTATATTGATGGTAAGAATATCAAGATTGACTACCAGAATGCCCAAGGGGATCAGTCCAATCTCCAAACGATTTCTACGAGTCTACTTTCTAAGAATGACTTGGTTCTAGGGATTGCAACACCAGCAGCCCAATCATTAGTCAATCTATCGACTGATACCCCTATTCTCTTTACGGCGATTACAGATCCTGTCTCTGCAAAGCTTGTGAAGTCTATGGACAAGGTTGGCGGTCTAGCAACTGGTACCAGTGACCGAGTTTCTGCAAAGAAACAAGTGGCTCTACTGAAAAAAGTCATGCCCAATCTGAAAAAAGTTGGGATTATGTATACGACTAATGAACGAAATTCAGAGATTCAGGTGCAAGAGGCAGAAGTAGCATTTAAAGAAGCTGGTATTGAGACAGTTGTCAAGGGGATTTCCTCCACTAATGATGTGCAAGATACTACAAAAAGCCTGATGAGTCAGACGGAAGCCCTCTTTATCCCCGCTGATAATACCATCGTTTCAGCGATCACCTTGGTGACAGACTTATCTAAAGAAATGAAGGTGCCAGTAGTGGGTGGTTCTGTTGACGTGGTAGATGATGGGGTGCTCTTCACCTACGGTGCTGATTTTGAAGCTTTGGGTCGTCAAACTGCTAAAATGGCTATTCGAATTATGAATGGAGAAAAGGTCGATGATATTTCAGCCGAAGATCCTGAGACGCTAAAGGCAGTCGCTAATAAAGAAATGGCTCAGCTTCTAGGAATCGACATCAGCGCCATTGAGCAAGAGGAGCAGGCAAATGCTCAAGCGAAAAAAACAACTCAGAAAAGCTCTTCTACTAAAAATACTGCAAATCCGAAAGTGAATTCTCTTTCTAAATCTAAGCCGTCTGATTCATCTGGTGGTCTTCTAGATATTGTACTCTCTGCTCTATCTCAAGGTTTGCTCTGGTCCATTATGGCTATTGGAGTCTTCATTACCTTCCGGATTTTAGATATTGCAGACCTGACTGCAGAAGGATCCTTCCCACTTGGTGCAGCAACTACAGCCATTTTGATTATGAAAGGCCTGAATCCTCTTCTAGCCACCATTGGCGGTTTCATTGCTGGAATGCTGGCGGGGGCAGTGTCTGGTTTTCTACATACCAAGATGAAGATTCCAGCTCTTCTGACTGGGATTATCACCCTGACTGCCCTTTACTCTGTTAACTTACTTGTACTAGGAAGTTCTAATCTTTCTCTTTCTGGGCAAAAGACCCTGGTAACTATGATGACAAGTTTACTTAGTCTATCCAAGACTGCTTCTGTCATTGTATTAGGGCTTGCTTTCGTTGCCTTTGTTATCTTACTTTTAATTGTCCTACTCAATACCCAGCTTGGCTTAGCTTTGCGGGCGACCGGAGATAATTTGACTATGGGTGCAGCCAATGGAATTAAAGTTGACCGTATCAAAATTTTAGGTTATATGCTTTCAAATGGTCTAATCGCTCTTGCTGGTTCCCTTTTAGCTCAAAATAATGGCTACGCGGATATGAATATGGGAACAGGAACTATTGTAAATGGCTTGGCATCGATTATCTTGGCCGAAGTCATCGTTAAATACCTTCCACTTGGAAAACGTCTCTGGTCCATTGTGGTCGGATCCATCTTATATCGCTTAGTTCTAGTAGTTATTCTGGCTATGAATGTGGATGCTCAAATGCTTAAATTAGCTTCAGCTATTCTTCTTGCTCTCATTCTTTATGTCCCAGAAATTCGTCAGAAATTGCAAATTAAAGCAAACAAAACCTTAACACCAGGAGGTGACAGCTAATGCCTTTATTAACATTAACAAATATTCATAAGACCTTTGAAAAAGGAACAATCAATGAGAATCCTGTTCTCCGAGGCTTGGATCTCGAAATCGAACAGGGAGACTTTATTTCCGTAATTGGTGGGAATGGAGCAGGGAAATCAACCTTGATGAACTCTATTGCAGGTGTCGTAGAGATTGATGATGGAGATATCTTGCTTGATGGTCAGTCTATCAGAAAATTTTCAGTAGCTGATCGATCGAAAAGTATTAGTCGTGTTTTTCAAGACCCGCGGATGGGGACAGCCACCAATTTAACGATAGAAGAAAACATGGCCATTGCCTACCGTCGTGGGAAGAAGCGGAGCTTTTTCAAACGCTCGATTACGGAAGAAGAACGCCAAATCTTTAAGGGCGCACTGGAACATCTTGGCCTAGGTCTTGAAAATAGAATGAAGACGGATGCTAATTTCTTATCTGGCGGTCAAAGACAGGCTTTGACTCTTTCGATGGCGACTCTGGTTCGGCCTAAGGTTCTCTTGCTGGACGAACATACCGCAGCTCTTGATCCAAAAACAAGTGATATGGTGATGAACTTAACGAAAAAAGTAGTAGAGGAGCAAAAGCTAACAACCCTCATGGTCACTCATAATATGGAACACGCCATTGAGTATGGTAATCGCTTGATCATGCTCTTCCATGGGAAGATTGTCGTGGATGTTAAGGGTGAAGAAAAGGAAAATCTGACGGTAGCCCAGCTCATGGATCTCTTCCATAAAAACAGTGGTCAAGTACTGAATGATGATGCTCTAGTCTTAGGGTAAGACAAAAAGACTGATTGGTTTTTCCAATCAGTTTTTTTAAATTCTTTAAAGAAAAAATAGTATTTTTTTCTTGACTATTTTTGACCAAGTGATAAAATAATAACTATAGATTAGCACTCGGTATAAGAGAGTGCTAAAATTCAATCTCAGGAGGGATACTATGTTAAAACCATTAGGTGACCGAGTGGTCCTAAAAATAGAAGAAAAAGAAGAGAAAGTTGGCGGTTTTGTTATCGCTGGTAACAGTCATGCAGCGACTAAGACAGCCGCAGTTATAGCAGTTGGCCAAGGAGTTCGTACCTTGACCGGTGAATTGGTAGCACCATCTGTCAAAGCTGGAGACAAGGTTCTCGTTGAAAGTCACGCAGGAGTAGAAGTGAAAGACGGTGAAGAAACCTACCTTCTAGTCAGCGAAGCCAATATTCTAGCAATAGTTGAGTAAGATTAGAAAAGAGGGATAAAAAATGGCAAAAGACATTAAATTTTCAGCAGATGCAAGAAGTGCAATGGTACGAGGAGTCGATATTTTAGCGGATACAGTCAAAGTAACCTTGGGACCTAAAGGTCGCAATGTTGTTTTGGAAAAATCTTTTGGTTCTCCCCTTATCACCAATGACGGTGTGACCATCGCTAAAGAAATTGAATTGGAAGATCATTTTGAAAACATGGGCGCTAAATTGGTTTCAGAAGTTGCTTCAAAAACCAACGATATCGCAGGTGACGGAACAACAACAGCAACTGTTTTAACGCAGGCTATCGTTCGCGAAGGAATCAAAAACGTAACTGCCGGTGCCAATCCAATCGGTATCCGTCGTGGGATTGAAGCAGCAGTTGCAACAGCTGTTGAAGCTCTAAAAGAAACTGCTATTCCAGTTTCTAACAAAGAAGCGATTGCTCAGGTTGCTGCTGTTTCTTCTCGTAGCGAGAAAGTCGGTGAGTACATCTCTGAAGCTATGGAAAAAGTTGGCAACGACGGTGTCATCACTATTGAAGAGTCCAAAGGGATGGAAACTGAGCTGGATGTCGTAGAAGGAATGCAGTTTGACCGTGGTTATCTGTCTCAATACATGGTAACAGACAGTGAAAAAATGGTAGCTGATTTAGACAATCCATACATCTTAATTACGGATAAGAAAATTTCAAATATCCAAGAAATCCTACCATTACTAGAAAACATTTTGAAGACTAACCGTCCGCTTTTGATCATTGCAGATGATGTAGATGGCGAAGCTCTGCCAACACTTGTTCTTAACAAGATTCGTGGGACTTTCAACGTTGTAGCTGTCAAAGCACCAGGCTTTGGTGATCGTCGTAAGGCTATGTTGGAAGATATTGCCATCTTGACAGGTGGAACAGTCATTACAGAAGATCTCGGATTGGAACTCAAGGATGCGACCATTGAAGCACTTGGACAAGCATCTAAAGTCACTGTTGACAAGGACAGCACTGTAATTGTAGAAGGTTCTGGAAATCCTGAAGCTATTGCTAACCGTGTAGCTGTTATCAAATCTCAAATTGAAAGTGCAACTTCAGAATTTGACAAGGAAAAACTTCAAGAGCGTCTGGCCAAATTGTCTGGTGGTGTAGCTGTGATTAAGGTTGGAGCTGCCACAGAAACAGAACTCAAGGAAATGAAACTCCGCATCGAAGATGCCCTTAACGCAACCCGTGCCGCTGTAGAAGAAGGAATTGTATCTGGTGGTGGTACAGCCTTTGTTAGTGTTTTAGATGCAGTTGCTGGTCTCGAATTAACAGGAGATGAAGCGACAGGTCGTAATATTGTTCTTCGTGCCTTAGAAGAGCCTGTCCGTCAAATCGCTTTCAATGCAGGCTTTGAAGGTTCAATCGTCATTGACCGTTTGAAAAACTCTGAAGCTGGTACAGGTTTCAATGCAGCAACTGGCGAATGGGTTAACATGATTGAAGCTGGAATCATTGACCCAGTTAAGGTGACTCGTTCAGCCTTGCAAAATGCGGCTTCTGTTGCTAGCTTGATCTTGACAACCGAAGCAGTAGTAGCAAATCAGCCAGAGCCAGCTAGTCCAGCACCAGCCATGGATCCAAGCATGATGGGTGGCATGATGTAATACAAAAAGATAGTGAGGACTGAGATGAAAATCTCAGTCTTTTTATTCTAGAATCATTTTAATCAAGATTGTTTGAGTCGGTTTTCTATGGTAAAATAGAATGAGAAACTAAAGGAGCGGCTTATGATTGATGTAGAAGAAATTCTGAGCAAGATGAATCCCAATCAGAAGATTAACTATGACCGTGTCATGCAGAAAATGGTTCAGGATTGGGAAAAGGATCAGAAACGCCCGACCATTCTTATGCATACTTGTTGTGCCCCTTGCTCGACCTATACCTTGGAATATCTTAGCCAATATGCGGATGTAACAATTTACTTTGCCAACTCCAATATTCATCCTAAGGCGGAGTATCAGAGACGGGCTTATGTAACACAAAAATTTGTTAGTGACTTCAACGAGAAAACAGGCTATACAGTTCAGTATTTAGAAGCCCCTTATGCACCTCAGGAATTTTTCCGAAAAGTTCATGGTCTGGAGGATGAACCTGAAGGAGGCGATCGCTGCAAGGTTTGCTATGACTATCGTTTAGATAAAACTGCTGAGGTAGCGGTAGAACTAGGTTTTGATTACTTTGGAAGCGCATTGACGATTAGTCCTCATAAAAATTCTCAGACCATTAATAGTGTCGGTATTGAGGTGCAAAAAGTCTATGCGACTCATTATTTGCCGAGTGATTTTAAGAAAAATCAAGGATATAAACGCTCTGTGGAGATGTGCGAGGAATATGATATTTATCGCCAGTGCTATTGTGGCTGTATTTTTGGTGCTCAAGACCAGGGAATCGACCTAGTAAAAGTAAAGAAAGAAGCTGCGGCCTTTATGACGGGCAAGGATTTAGAAAAGGACTACTCTCATATCAAGTTCACAGTGATAGATTAGGCCTTGATAGACTCAGAGTCTGTGGACAATAAAAAGAACTGCTCTAAGATAGATTGTTCTGTCTTGGGGCAGTTCTTTTAATTATATAAGTGTTTAAAAATGTAAACTTGGCTGATCATTATCCAATCGCGTAGCAGTTTGGTAGGCTAAGAAGAAGGTAAAAATAGCTAGGGCAGATAGGATGGGTCTTACAAGCGGTATTTCGGTTTCAATAGCTGAAAGCGGTGAGTTCCAGATGAAATGTAGGATGAAAGCCGCTAGGAAGTAGATAAGGCCTGTTTTGAAGTTGCTAGCATTCTTTTTGCGATAGCGAATCATCAAGGTCAAGCCGAAAGCAGTCAAGCCTGTGTAGAGCCAATGTGAGGCGATTGAGCCAACCACGCGTCCCAAAATTCCTGAGATAGCGAAAGAGAAGCCTTCTGACATATCAGATAAGATATAAGAGAAGTCCTCACTGATTTGGAAACCAAATCCCGCTACAATTCCTAGAAGTAAGATAGACTTCAAGTTTTTTACAGGAACTAAGTAGAGAGCAAAGGCTACACCGATCAATTTGAGAGGCTCTTCGACAAGTGGCGCTACGATAGCACTTTCTAAATCATTAATAAAAGAAATAGATAAAGTAGAAACACCGTCATGGATATAAGTGTTGGCAAGACCAGAAGTCCATCCAGCGATGAATAGCCCGCCCAAGAAGGCGATGATTAAGCTAGCAAGCGGAGTCTTCCATTTTTTTTGAACGTGTAAAATGATTAAGCTGGCTGGAACGATATAAAGCAAGGCTAGTAAGGCAGCCAGTCCAATAATGCCGTAGGCTTTGCCAGATAATTCGCCTAGAGTATAGGTCTTTGTTTCGTACTCAATTCCAATACAGATTAGAGCCAGAAATAGGAGAAATACTAATTTTTTCTTCATAAACTTCTTTCTAAGGTGAGATTATTGTGTTGCGGTGATTGAGGGAATCAGTCGTGATGAATCATGGACAAGATTTCCTGTCTCTGATGAACATTTTCTTTGTAAATTCCTTTTGCAACAGTCGTGACAGTCTTACTACCAGGTTTTTTGATTCCTCGCATAGTCATGCACATATGCTCGGCTTCAACCATGACAAATACACCCTTAGGTGACAAAGCTTCATCTAAGGCCGTTGCAATTTGGGCAGTAAGACGTTCTTGTAGCTGAGGACGTTTGCTAGCCACTTCAACTGCACGGGCTAATTTGCTCAGCCCAGTGACTTTGCCGTTGCTTGGTAGGTAGGCGACATGAGCAACACCATAGAAAGGTAAGAGATGATGTTCACACATAGAATGAAATGGAATATCTTTTACAAGAACGACTTCTTCATGACCTTCCGAAAATACAGCAGTAAATTCATCCTTAGGATCTCGACCAAGCCCAGAAAAGACTTCCTGATACATTTTAGCTACTCGCTTTGGTGTGTCAAGCAACCCTTCACGGTCAGGATTTTCCCCAACTAATTCTAATAGTTGGTAAACAGTCTCTTGCAATTTTTCAAAATCAGACATAAAAAACTCCTCATTAGTCAAACTAGTCCTATTATATCGGAAAGAAACAGGGCCGTCAAATACTTGAGCAGTATCAGAACATCTCGTTCACGAAGTTTTAAAGAATTTCCTTGCTATTTCATAGAGAATCTAGTATAATAGTTATTCGTGAGAAAACCTCACTTACCCCTTGCAAAGTCTTGGGGTCATTAGACCAAAAGGAGGAAAAATCAATGGCTAAATACGAAATTCTTTATATTATTCGTCCAAACATTGAAGAAGAAGCTAAAAACGCTTTGGTAGCACGCTTTGACTCTATCTTGACTGACAACGGTGCAACTGTTGTTGAATCAAAAGATTGGGAAAAACGTCGTCTTGCATACGAAATCCAAGATTTCCGTGAAGGACTTTACCATATCGTTAACGTTGAAGCAAACGACGATGCAGCTCTTAAAGAGTTTGACCGTCTTTCAAAAATCAACGCTGACATTCTTCGTCACATGATCGTCAAACTTGACGCTTAATTAAGAAGGTAGATTCATGATAAATAACGTTGTACTTGTAGGTCGCATGACCCGCGATGCTGAACTACGCTACACACCGCAAAACCAAGCGGTTGCAACATTTACATTAGCTGTTAATCGTAATTTTAAAAACCATAATGGTGAAAGAGAAGCAGACTTTATCAATGTTGTCATCTGGCGTCAGCAGGCAGAAAATCTTGCTAATTGGGCTAAAAAAGGTGCTCTAGTCGGAATTACAGGTCGTATTCAGACTCGTAATTATGAAAATCAGCAAGGTCAACGTGTCTACGTCACTGAGGTCGTTGCAGACAACTTCCAACTATTGGAGAGTCGTACAAGCCGTGAAGGACAGTCTGGAGGCTATACTCCAAATAACTTTGGCGGTAATGCAGCACCAAGCTTCGGAGGCGCTGACTCGTCTCACCAAGTACCGAATTTTTCTCGTGATGAGAATCCATTTGGTAACTCAAATCCAATGGATATCTCAGATGATGATCTGCCATTCTAATTGGACAAACTAGAACTATAATATAAAGGAGAAAACACATGGCTCAACAACGTCGTGGCGGATTCAAACGCCGTAAAAAAGTTGATTATATCGCAGCGAACAAAATTGAATATGTTGATTACAAAGATACTGAGCTTCTTAGCCGTTTCGTTTCAGAACGTGGGAAAATCCTTCCTCGTCGTGTAACAGGAACTTCAGCTAAAAACCAACGTAAAGTAACAACAGCTATCAAACGCGCTCGCGTAATGGCTTTGATGCCTTTCGTAAATGAAGACTAATTTGATTAATAGCAGGCTCTGACCTGCTGTTTTTTTATTATATCATTGACAAAATGTCAGTTAGGTGCTATACTGACCACAAGGAGGCAGAAATCATGCGTGATGTCAAGGAAGTAGAGGTACGGAGAGCAGAGATTATGTCTGCAGCCTTACAGCTCTTTGCCCAAAAAGGCTATCTAAAGACTAGAACTCAAGATATTATTGATAAGCTTGGAATCTCACGAGGTCTGCTTTACTATCATTTTAAGGATAAGGAAGACATTCTCTATTGTCTGATTGAAAAGAATTCTGAGCCCTTGCTGAGAAAGCTAGAAAAGATTAGCTATCAGCCAAATGTTGGGGCCAAGGAAAAAATCAGAGCCTTTATTGAGGCGACCCTTATCCCAGAGGAAAGCAGAACACAGGAAAATCAGGTCTTGCAGGAAACCGTCAATTTGGAGACCAATCGCTATGTTTTAGATCGCTTTTATCATAGACTCTGTGAACGGATGATTGTTTTCTTCACTCATATCTTGGAGGAAGGACAGAAATCCGGAGATTTTCATTTAAAATATCCACATGAAACGGCTTCTTTTCTCATGACTGCCTACGTCTTTGTGTCAAATGATATTAAGATGAGTAATGAAAAACCAGAGACTTTGCAGGATTATCTCACCAGTTTCCAGGTAATCCTAGAAAGAAGCTTAGGAATAGAAGAATCTATTTTTTAGAATAATCGGCAGTTTTCTGCCTTTTATTTAGAAACACAACTGACAAAATGTCAGTTCGAACCTTCAATCTCTTAATCTAAATTATAAAAAATTTTACGCCAAAACTGACAAAATGTCAGTTTAAATAAAAGGAGAAATTCATGTTAAAAATAGAACATTTAACAAAAGTATATAGCAATGGTAAAAAGGCTGTGGATGATCTTAGTCTGATGGTGGAGCCTGGAGATATTTATGGCTTCATCGGCGCTAATGGAGCAGGTAAGACATCCACCATTAAGTCCATTGTGGGGATTCATGATTTTGATAAAGGAGAGATTTATATCTGCGGGCACTCTATCAGGAAGGAGCCCTTGCTTTGTAAGAAAAAGATGGCGTTTCTGCCGGATAACCCAGACCTTTATAAAAATCTGACAGCAAGGCAGTTTTTGGATTTTGTAGCAGACATTTATAGGGTTTCTATGGAAAAGAGGCAAGCAGCTATAGAAAAGTATTCTAAAATGTTTGAGCTGGATACGTCTTTGGATCAATTGATATCAGCTTATTCACATGGAATGAAGCAACGATTGGCACTAATAGCGGCCCTCTTGCATGAGCCAGAATTGTTGATTTTAGATGAACCTTTTGTCGGTTTAGATCCGAAAGGCGCATATTATTTTAAGCAAATCATGAGAGAGCTAGCCAGTCAAGGGCATGCGATTTTCTTTTCCACTCACGTTTTAGAGGTTGCGGAAGAACTCTGCAATAAGATTGCAATTCTGCAGAAGGGTCGTTTGGTGGCTAATGGAAGGACCTCTGAAGTTAAGGGGACATCTAGTTTGGAACAAGTATTTATGGAGTTACAGGAAGATGACTAATATTCTTTTGCTTTTAAAAGTACAATTATACAGCACATTTTCGCTTAATGATTTAAGGAAAGGACGAGGATTGGGCAGGTATTTTAAGCTTGGTCTGCTCTTCTTGCTTGTTTTGCTATTTTCAGGCTATAATCTTTTGACGGCTTTGAGTTTGGTCAAGTTGGGGCAGGCAAATTTGATTCCAGCCTATATGATTGCCTTGGTTAGTTTTATTATTTTCTTTTTCAGTCTGATGCAGTCAAATGGCATCTTGTTTGACCAAGAGGAACTTGATAGGCTCATCGTATTACCGCTCAGTATTAGGGAAATCGTCTATGAGAAATATGCTTTTCTTTATCTTTTGAACAGTGTGTTTGCCATTCTTCTCATGCTGCCAGCAGGCCTCGTTTGGTTTAGATATGGTGCGTCCTTGTTGGAGTTGCTTTTTTATCTGCTTTTAATGGGATTTGTTCCTCTTTTACCTCTCTGTTTAGCATCTTTACTTGGCTTGTGCGTGGCCTACATAGCCTCAAAGGCCCCTCATAAAAATCTAGTTGCCTTCCTTTTTTCTCTCCTCTTGCTTTTGGGGCTGGCAACAGGCAGTATGTGGGCTATGAGAGCTGGACTGTCAGGGGAAAATGTTGGTCTCGTGCTTACCAAGCAGCTGACCTCTCTCTATCCTCCGGCAAGCTTGTTTTTTAACCTTCAGCATTTTTTGTGGGCTAGCCTTCTGTTGATGTTTGCATCTTTTGTGCTGACAGGACTCTTTCTAAGGTATTTAAGTAGAAATTATTTAAAAATGAATCAGATGATAACAGGGGTGAAGTCAGAAAGCAAAGTCTATAGAAGCTGGCAGAAGTCTCCCTTTATGGCTCTTTATAGGAGAGAAGTTGCGAATTTTGTGAGTTCCTATCTTTATATGCTCAATAGTGGACTGGGAACTATTTTAATCATCGTTTTAGCCATCTTGCTTTGTTTTATGAGTTCTGATGTCCTCTTTTCTTCGATAGGACTCAGCGATAGCCGAGAATTTTTACCCCTATTACTGGCTGGCTGTCTCAGTATTTCCAATCCTGCAGCTGTCAGTATTTCCTTAGAGGGTGAAGAGATTTGGCTGCTTCAGACGCTCCCGGTTTCTATGAGGCAGATAATGATGGCAAAGCTGGCCTTGACGGTGTCTTTACATTTCGTGGCCTTGCTGCTGGGCTTGCCTGTTCTGGCCTGGCGTTTCTCGCTAGGAGTCTTGCAAGTAGTGGACTTGGTCCTTATTTCACTGGCTTATTCTCTATTTACAGCTCTTCAGGGACTTGTGGTCAATTTTCATTTTCCTAAGTTCATCTGGGACAATGAAATGATTGTTATTAAGCAAAGTTTTTCAACTATCTTGTCTGGAGGAATTGGCATCTTGGTTCTTGTGTTCACTCTTTGCTTATCCTTACTATTTGGTATGGACTTGGAGATTTCGTTGCGAATCTCAGCTCTTGGACTTTTGCTTTTGGCAGTCGTCCTTTATAGGCATTTAATAAAGCAAGGATATTTTAAGGAGGTCCATGGCTAATGAAAAAGAAAGATTTATTCGTTTTGTTTCTCTTGGCAGTAATCATATTTTTGATTATCTTCCTGCTGCCAGAGCAGGTTCCCATTCATTTTAACAGCGCAGGAAATGCGGACATTGTTGTCAATCGCTTTTGGTTGATTCTCGGTTTGCCCATTCCCTACTCTCTTTATTGGAAATATTTTCGAAGCAAATAAAAAAGAGGTCAGTGAACAATTTCTAAGAGAAGCTAGGTGTGACCATGAAGAAAACCACTTATGAACAGAATATAGTTTTCTATACAGTTCATAAGTGGTTCTTTTAAATTTATTCTTTGCAATTAAGGTGATGGTATCTTTTTTACCCATGCTCTTAGAAAGCTTAGATCATTAAAGATAAAAATTAGAAAAATTATTTGGCAGAAGTAATATCCCCAATCTAGCTTATAAATGTCTCTTTGGATGGTAATGGAGAACATTGTGTAAACCATTAAGACAAAGCTAGCTATAAAAAGTAGAAAAGATTGTAAACTTGCTAGAAAAGGATAGCCTTTGTTTTTTAAAATGAATTTCAATAAAACGGCTAGGGCAGGAAGAACAGATAGAAAAATAAAGGAATTCTTAAAATAGGAATTGTTCAGATCTGCAAATTCTTTTCCACCAAAAATAGGATTGTTATTTTGGAATAGGTAAAATTGAGATGTTTTATCGTGTAAAAAAGGCATGCTAGCAATAACTAAGTAAAGTGCAACTAATAATCCGATTTGCCAAGGGAAACTTACTTTAACCCTTTCTTTATTCTCTGACATTCCTATCTCCCTTCTCTAATTTTTCCTTGCTCAACTACGACAAAATCGCCTCCTGCTTCATCAATCGTCCCTAAGACGTAGGCTCCATCTGGCAGGCTTAATTGTTCTAACAACTGTTGGATTTGGTCTCTTAGGTGGATATCTTCTCTGTCGACTCCTTTGGGCAAGATAATTTGGACATAGACAGCTCCTTGCGATAAGGCATGATTTAATGAAAAATCGTACAATTCCTCAAGGATAGAATGTTTATTTTTAGTAGCATTTTCAATGCGATCGCTATACCAAGTTTCACCTCTAACAAAATTAGCTTGATCAGATAGGGTGCTTCTTAACTTAGCTGATGCTCCACTTAAATCTGGAGCTTGATTTAATTTTCTTGTTAAAGACTCTTCCAACTTGGTCCGTTCGGGATTGATTTCCAGCATTTTTTCAATCATTGGTAAATAAACTCTGATAGATTCATCATAAGTCGTCCCTAACTCAGATATAGGGTTGTATCTATCGGATAAATCTATTTTGTCATAATAAGGCATGACTAATTGTTTAAAGCGTACGGATTTTTTCAAGGGCAGAGAAATGTTCTTGCCGTTAATTTTTTCAGTATAAGTAAAATTAACATCAATGCCTGTTCTTTTTTCAGCCCAGGAAAAGCCTGTAATCTTAATCTCTCCAGGGAAATTCCGATTAGCATAAAAACCCTTGAGATTGGCCTCTAGATTCTTATAGAAAAACAGGAACAAGAGTGCTAGAAAGCACACAAGGACAAGCATACTTTTCCACTTGTCAGAATTAATTTTCAGTATCTTTTTCAATAGCATCCTCCTTAATTACTTGCTTGAACTCCTGATCTGTTTCTACATACTCTTTCCGGCCAGTTTTTGTATATCCACTATCAATGGTCCAGTGAAAATAGGAGGCATCAGGATATAAAATCTTTGTCAGAGTTTCACTATCATCTAAGGTCATATTTTCTTTTAAAACTAATAAATAACCATACTTCTTAAGTGTTGCAAGTGTTACGCTATCCTCAGTTTTAACATTACTGCTACTATGATTTTTGTCGGAAGAATTGTCAGTTGAAATTGATTCTTTATCTTCTTTTTCATACTTAAACCAAGGTCCGTAACTATGTATATTACTCTCGTCATCACTGTATGCCTCAGTAATAAATGATGGATCTGAGAGTGCACGATAGATTCCTCCATAGCCGAATTGGATTGTCTCTTTGGGGCGTTTTTTTGTTGCCTTTTTATTAGTCAGATTGATATAAATTTCGTTATCGTAGTCTATCTGGATTTTTACATAGTCATTTTTCCCATCAGAATACATCTGATTATCTAATTCGCCATTTATAGATACATATCCCATATCTTGAACAAGCTTTAAGGCATCAATCGTTTGACCTTCTCCTTTTTCTTGTCCTAGTTGGTAATAACGAATTCGGAAGTATTCTTCCTTATCCTTCTTTTTCAGTGTGCCATCATATTGCTTGGAATCTTGAACTGCTAGATATTTCCGACCTACGGCAAAAACAGATGAGCCCCGTTCATTATCGTCTTCCTTAAAAGAGAGGGCTATCATAGGAAATTCAGGCTCATTCTCTCCAATTGTTACATAATTCGTTAAACGCAGATTCTTCCCTTTATAAACATAATTTCGTTCTTTAACTACATAAGTAGCTTCTTTTACAAAAAAGAAAGAACAAGCACCACCGACAATAAAAACGACCAGCGCTGCCAAAGCATAAATTTGCCACATTTGCCAAGAGAAATTCTCTAGCTTCTTCATCCTATACTCCTTTAAGATAGATTATGCACTATTATATCATTTTTGGGTAAGATTTCTGCTAAAAGTGGAAGAAAAGTATGATAGAATGGTATTATTATATTTTTATTAGGGAAGCGAATATGGATCAAACACCTTTCAAAAAAATCATTAAAATATCTAGTTTCTTTTTTCTCGCTCTAGTGACCTATCTGATCTATTATCCGACGATTAGTCCTGAACCTGCAAAAAGGGAAGGGATTAGCAAGAATCATAGTCGGACCGAGTCAGAAGATCGATATCGAATAGGTGTTAGTCAGGTAAATGACTTTCAGAAAATCGGAAATATTGCGCTGGCTATCGACAAGTTTGGGGAAGTCCAGGAAAAAGATGGCTATCTAGTTGCACAGAATTACAAGCTCCCCGAGGATCCGTATCCTGACGAGGGGAAGGCTTTTTATGACAAAAAAAACACGGAATATTTTTATCAGATTGATATTTACAAAGAGGACGAAGGGATTCAGTCATTAAAGAAGGTCGATGTACGAGCCCTTCTTCTTAAAGAAAAGAAAAAATATAACATTAAGAGTACCGCGAGATTAGATGTGCTTGACTCGTCTCCAGATGCTCCTTATATAGAAATAGCGCTGGAAGAGATTGATGGTGGCCTTCAAAAAGCATCTCTGATTATTGACTTAAAGACGGCAAAGAGTCGGATTGCTCACTACATAGGAGCTGCACAAGAAGAAGTCTTAACTGCTAGCGATAATAGTGAATTTAAAATTGCTCAAAGCAATCCTATTTTTGCTGACCGTTTAAAGAGCTTAAGCTTTATTCTTGATGCTAAAAAAGACACAAATTCCTATGATAACCAAGAAAAGCAAAATCAAGACAAAGTTATCATGATGAGACCATATCAGGGTGGAGACCTAATCAATCTCTACCAAGAATATCCTCATGCCCTCGAAATGGCTAAGAAAGGTAGTTTCGCTATCTATCCACTGTTTAAATACACTAAGGATTCCACTCAACAAGCCTCTGATTTTGCTAGTCTCTTTAATTATCCAGGAGAAGCTCCTTTTTGGTCTGCTCAAAAGAAACAAGAGTATGAAGCAGAACAAATCGTAAAACAGAAGAAAAGTCCTGAAACTCCACTTCCTTATGACTTGTTTATAAAGAAGGTACAGGAGGAAGGAAAAATCAATTGGGCGGAAGGGATTGTCCCAATTGGACTTGATATCGATAGTGAAGAAGTAGTTACCGTTGACTTCAAAAAAGGTCCGGTTTACACGCAGCATTTCGATCTATATGACCACATAAGTGCTTTAGGAAGTTGGACTGATCTTAGCTCTACCAATACGATGCTAAATCAAGTTAGTTTCGATAAAACCAGACGCTATGGAATAAAAACTGTAAAAGACGTCAGCACTCTTATTGATGAATCTAAGCGGTCTAATCCAGCCGGCCCGCAATATATTAATTGGCTTCAATATAACCCTAGTAGCCCTTTGTCTGAATCGTATATGAATACCGTTAAGGAGATTGTGGAGCAAGGACCTCTGTATAGAATTTTCTCCATATTTAGTCTTGAGGTAGGACAGATGACGGTTAGTCAAGCTGAAACTAATGACAATCTTGTGGCAGGAGAAATTTCTGTAATGGTTCAAAACGGCAACCAGGCTTTAGTTCCTCTGCAGTTTAAGATAAATAATTTTCATGATTTAACCCCTGATAAAATGATAAAATCGGGACGAATTATCTATGTCCTTATAGATGGTCAGCTTCGTCGAGTAAAAGTTCCGGAGGAAAGATAAGTGAGTCAGATCATTATAAAGATAAAAAAACTATTTCAAAATAAAATCTTTTTGAATATTGGTGGTTATACTTTAGCATTTGCAATTGGTTTATTTTTGGCTTCATATGTTGCTGAAAAACAAAAAAACACTATACACTCTGAGCAAAATCATACTGAGCAGCAAGAGGTTGGTAAAAATAGGCCAGATAAGGATGCGACTTTTAAGATAGAAAAGCTGGGTGATAATCTCTATATGGTCGAGAATCCTAATTTGGCCATCTTGTCTGACAAGTATATCTTGCAGCAAGAGATGAATTACCCCAACAAAACTTTTTACTACGATAGTTACCAGCAATTTAGTAGAGATAAGAATAAGAATAACCACCTGAAAATTAGACTTCTAAACCAAGCTGAAGGGACTTACAAAGATTATGACCTACTCCAGTTGGCTCAAAAACTACATCCTCAAGCTATTCCGGGGAAAGTGAGTCACCAACTGTATCAAGATCCTCAAGACAGTCAACTCTATTTTGCTTTTGAGGTATATCTACCAGGTGGATCAAATGCAAGCTACTATTCTAGTTCAAGTAGTGGCTCCTTTACCCAGACTCTTTATACGAATATTGAAAATGGTCAGACTTTTTCTCTGGATCGCTATTTCGAACCTCTAACAGCCCATTCGAAGCAACCAATCTATTCAGCTACTGACCTGGATGATAAATTGAATCGTTATGGACTAGTCTTGGCCAATAAAACACAGAATATTACTCTCATCGAGGGAGGAGAGGATTTAAATATTAAGAGTTTGAAATTAAGTAAAGAATTGCCTGGTATAGAAAAGAAATTTAGTGCCGGATGGAGCTTAATGATAACTGGCGATGATTCTTATGAAAAAAGTCTAAAGCTTCTAGCTGCTGAAGGGGAAATCGATCTTTATACTAATATCAAACTAGATGGTTCGTACTCATCCGATAAGAAAGATCATCTCTTAAAATCTTATCAAGATTTTCTAAACCTCTACCAAAAAGGTAAAAACTAACTTGCTTCTTTTCTAGCAAAGTTGGTCGGACATGGTTGAGAGAAGCTTATACACTTGATAACACTTAAAGAATGTATTCATAGCGATCAAGGACGGCTTTCGTAAAAGGAGACCAAGTAAATCCCTGCTTTTGCAGGGGTTTTTTATTATTCTTTAAAGTGTTAAAATGAGATGAGAATCTGTTATAAGGAGTATGATATGGGTGAAGAGCGAATCGTCAGAAAGATGCTTTTTGAGGATATTGAAGGATTATCAAATGCTTTTGTTGAGCAGGGATGGCCTGAGCGAAAAGATATTCTGCACAAATATTTTCTTGAGCAAGAGGAGGGAGAACGCCAAGTTTTGGTGGCTCTTGTTGGCAGATTTTTGGCAGGTTATATAACAGTCATTCCATCAGCAAATCACGGACCTTTTGCAGGCCTTTATCCGGAGTTAACTGATTTTAATGTTTTTGAAAGCTTTCAAAGGCAGGGGATTGGCACGGCTCTAATCGAAAAAGCAGAGCAAGAAGCCCTGAAATATTCAGATGTGGTTACCTTGGGAGTGGGATTACATAAGGGATATGGGCCGGCACAGCGCTTATATATTAAAAGAGGATATATTCCAGATGGTTCTGGACTTTGGTTTAACAATGAAGCCCTTGCCCCATATGCTCCTTGTGAAAATAGTGATGACCTAGTACTTTATTTTTCGAAAAAAAGAAAATAAAAAAATTCCTAAGCTGGTTTGCTTAGGAATCAAAAAATTAGTAGCGTCTCGGGTTAGCTGTGGCGCTTTTAATGTTGAATTTTTTCTTGAGGTACCAGCGTCCTACTAGGGCAAGACCACCAATCATTATGACAAGGAGGTTTGGCAATTGCGGATTAAGGAAGCTTGGTAGGAAAGCACTAAGAGTGAAGGCTACCAACCAAAGTAGGACAGCACCACTCATAACAATGGCTGATTTCCAAAAAGGTGGTTTAGTACCGTATTCTTGGTCCGGTTCATAGTAGCGATAAATGAAATGGTAGAGTGAATAGAAAACCAAACCTCCTGTTAGACTGCCCAGAACTAGGGTAGTAAATCCGTAAGGATTAGGTGTTTTTGCAAAATAGTTAACTGCTCCTTGGAAAATAGATAAAAGCCCGAAAATCAAAAGAGCAGAATCCAAAATCATGAGACGCGGATCGTCATTTTGTGCAGGATTTTCAGCTGCTTTTTTCTCTGCAGCGGTTAATTGCTGAACCCAGGCAGTTGGGGAACCGTAGAGACCACGGGCAGTGATTCCTTTGGATTGGTTTTCAAGGATGGTAGGAATAATTTCCTCTAGGAGGACTTTGATTTCCTCGTCGGTTTTCCCAGCTTCAATCAGCTGGTGAGTAGCAATGCGAATAAATTCTTGGTTTTTCTTGCTAAGTTTGTCTATAGATACTTGTGACATAGGCTTTCCTTCTATCAATTAAAATAGTTTTTTGTGCATGAGGTAAACGGTGAGAGAACCGCTGATGGCAAAGGCGATAAACATGATAATCCAAAAGGCATGCGGTTCGCCATTGAGTGGGATGTCGTTGTTTTTAAAGTTCATACCATAGGCAGAGAAAATCATAGTTGGAATGGACATAACGACCGTTACCAAGGCCAGAGTTTTCATAATGTTGTTCTGGTTATTGGAAATAATGGACGCAAAGGTATCTGTCATCCCACGCAGGATATTTCCGTAAATATCTGCCATCTCGATGGCCTGCTGGGTCTCAATCAAGGTGTCTTCTAGCAAGTCTTCATCCTCTAGGTATTTTTTGATATTACTAGTGGCGCTGGTCAGTTTTTTAATCACGCGCTCATTGGTTTTGAGAGAGGCCTTGAAGTAGACAATGGTTTTTTCCAACTCCATGAGTTCAATCAATTCTTCGTTTCGCGTAGACTGGTGTAGCTGGCTTTCAATCTGCTCGCTCTTGCGGTCAATAGAACGTAGGGCTGTTAGATATAGCTCGGCATTACGATAGAGAATCTGAAAGATAAAGCGTGACTTCATAAAGGTGTAGAAGTTGCGCAGGCGACGGTGGATGAAGATATCCAACAAGGGGAGTTTTTCCAAACAGGTGGTGATAATGGCATCCTCCGTCAGAATGATACCAAGCGGAATAGTGACATAATAGGTCTTGTTGTTTCTTTCTTCAGTAATGGGGACGTCCACGATAATCAAAGTATAGTCATCTTCGATGGTTACCCGGGACATTTCTTCCGCATCGAGTGGCGCCCGTAAGTCGGTGATATCAATGCCGAAAGCATTGGCAATTTCAACTGATTCGCTCTGGGAAGGATTGACAAGATTGATCCAAGTGCCCGATTCGAGGGAGTCGATCTCTTTGAATTCGGTCGTGGTTGATAAAAAGACTTGTTTCATACTCTTTTTCCTTTCCAGATTGTTTTTTTAGACACCGTACTATTATACTATAAATTCACGATTTTTGGAGCAAAAGAATAGAGAAAATTTTGATATAATAGAGAATGTTCAAAGTGAAATGAGGTTAAGATGCAAGATAAAATTGTGATCCATGGAGCGCGAGCTCATAATCTAAAAAATATTGATGTAGAAATTCCTAGAGACAAGCTGGTCGTGGTGACAGGATTATCCGGATCAGGCAAGTCCAGTCTGGCTTTCGACACTCTCTATGCTGAGGGGCAACGTCGCTATGTTGAGAGTTTGTCGGCCTATGCTCGGCAGTTCTTAGGTAATATGGAAAAGCCAGATGTGGACTCAATTGATGGTCTTAGCCCGGCTATTTCCATCGATCAAAAGACGACGAGTAAAAATCCCCGTTCAACTGTAGGAACTGTTACTGAGATCAATGACTACTTGCGCTTGCTCTATGCCCGTGTTGGAACGCCATACTGTGTCAACGGCCACGGAGCTATAACGGCTTCCTCTGTTGAGCAGATTGTAGACCAAGTCTTGGAGCTTCCAGAGCGCCAGCGCTTGCAGATTTTGGCGCCAGTTATCCGCAAGAAAAAGGGCCAGCATAAGACTGTCTTTGATAAGATTCAGAAAGATGGCTACGTCCGAGTGCGCGTGGATGGTGAAATTTACGATGTGACAGAAGTTCCTGACTTATCAAAAAGCAAGCAACATGACATTGAGGTTGTGGTAGACCGAATTGTCATCAAAGAGGGAGTGAGAAGTCGTCTTTTTGATTCGGTCGAAGCTGCTTTAAGGATTGCAGAGGGTTATGTAGTTATTGATACCATGGATGGGAAAGAATTGCTCTTTTCTGAGCATTATGCCTGTCCGGTTTGTGGCTTTACAGTTCCAGAACTTGAGCCACGTCTTTTCTCTTTCAATGCGCCTTTTGGCTCTTGTCCGGACTGTGATGGCTTGGGCGTAAAACTAGAAGTAGACCTAGATCTTGTGGTGCCAGATTCTAGTATGACTTTACGAGAAGGTGCACTGGCGCCCTGGAATCCGATCTCTTCCAACTACTACCCGCAGATGCTAGAACAGGCGATGACCTCCTTTGGCATTGATATGGACAAGCCTTTTGAAGAGCTAAGTGAAGAAGAAAAGCAATTGATTTTCTTTGGCTCAGATGGACGAGAATTCCATTTCCACTATGAGAATGAATTCGGAGGTGTGCGAGATATTGACATTCCTTTTGAGGGAGTGGTGACCAATATCAATCGTCGTTACCATGAGACCAATAGTGACTATACTAGAACTCAGATGCGAACCTATATGAATGAGTTGTCCTGTGTAGCTTGTCATGGCTATCGTCTTAGTCCTCAGGCCTTATCAGTCAGGGTTGGGGGTGAAGCTGGTTTGCATATTGGTGAGATTTCAGACTTGTCCATTGCAGATCATTTGCTTCAGTTGGACAAGCTTAGCTTGACAGACAACGAAGCTACGATTGCTCGCCCTATTCTCAAAGAAATTCATGATCGGCTAACCTTCCTCAATAATGTTGGTCTTAATTACTTGACCCTATCTCGTTCTGCCGGAACTTTATCAGGGGGCGAGAGTCAGCGGATTCGCTTGGCGACCCAGATTGGTTCTAATTTGAGTGGCGTTCTTTATATTCTTGATGAACCATCGATTGGCTTGCACCAGCGTGACAATGACCGCCTGATTGCTAGCCTCAAGAAGATGCGTGACCTAGGAAATACCCTCATCGTGGTTGAGCATGATGAGGACACTATGCGGGAGGCAGACTGGCTGATTGATGTCGGGCCGGGAGCAGGAGTCTTCGGTGGTGAAATCGTAGCGGCTGGCACTCCTGCGCAAGTGGCTAAGAATAAGAAGTCTATCACTGGACAATACCTATCAGGCAAGCGTGAAATTCCAGTACCACTGGAACGTCGTGTAGGAAATGGGCGTTTTATCGAAATTACAGGTGCAGCTGAAAATAATTTGCAAAACATTACAGCTCGTTTCCCACTTGGGAAGTTTATTGCTGTGACGGGAGTTTCGGGATCCGGCAAATCGACCTTGGTCAACTCTATTCTAAAAAAGACCTTGGCTCAAAGACTCAATCGTAATTCGGATAAGCCTGGAAAATTTAAAACAATCTCTGGAGTAGATTATATAGATCGTTTGATCGATATTGATCAAAGTCCAATTGGTCGGACACCGCGCTCCAACCCTGCTACCTACACTGGAGTTTTCGATGATATTCGAGATCTTTTTGCTCAAACCAATGAAGCCAAGATTCGTGGCTATAAGAAGGGCCGTTTTAGTTTTAACGTTAAGGGTGGCCGTTGTGAGGCCTGCTCGGGCGACGGTATCATCAAAATCGAAATGCATTTCTTACCAGATGTTTATGTTCCTTGTGAAGTTTGTCATGGAAGACGCTACAACAGTGAGACCTTAGAAGTACACTACAAGGAAAAGAATATCTCACAAATCTTAGATATGACTGTTAATGATGCAGTTGATTTCTTCAAACATATTCCAAAGATCAATCGGAAGTTACAAACAATTAAAGATGTGGGCTTGGGGTATGTTACTTTAGGACAGCCAGCGACTACTTTATCGGGTGGTGAAGCCCAGCGGATGAAGCTGGCTAGTGAGCTCCACAAGAGATCGACCGGCAAGTCTCTCTACATCTTGGATGAACCGACGACCGGACTTCATACAGAAGACATTTCTCGTCTGTTAAGAGTTCTGGATCGTTTCGTTGATGATGGAAATACCGTCTTAGTTATTGAGCACAATCTAGATGTGATTAAGACAGCTGACCATATTATTGATTTAGGCCCAGAAGGTGGTGTCGGTGGTGGTACGATTATTGCAACTGGTACACCAGAGGAGGTCGCTGCCAACCCAACTAGCTATACTGGTCAGTATCTGAAAGAGAAGTTGCACCAAAAATAGTATTTTATAAATCCTTGCCACCTGTATGTTGGCAGGGATTTTTATTATGTGGAATTTCTTAGTAATACGGCCGAAATATTGCTTGATAAAAATACTTCTCTTTTATTTGTTTTTTGATATAATATGCTTAACTATTTTATGGAGGTATGAAATGTTATCAAGAGTTGAAAAATTTGAAGCAGCATTAGCTCAGATAGAATGTGATGCTGTCTTAGTAACCAATTTAAAAAATATATACTATCTGACTGGCTTTAGCGGAACAGAGGCGACAGTTTTCATCAGTAAGACACGTCGTATTTTCCTGACGGATGCCCGTTATACACTGATTGCCAAGGGAGTAGTTCAAGGATTTGATATTGTTGAAACGCGAGACGCACTTGGTGAGATTGCTAAAATCATAGCGGACGACAAGCTGGAAAAAATTGGCTTTGATGACGAGATTTCCTATGCTTACTTCAAGATGCTAGAAAGTCTTTTCTTAGGATATGAGCTGGTGCCAATGACTGGTTTTATCGAGAATTTGCGCATGATTAAAGATGAGCAAGAAATCGCGACCATTCGCAAGGCCTGCCAAATTTCAGATCAAGCCTTCCTAGATGTACTGGACTTTATCAAGCCGGGTGAGACGACTGAGCTGGCTGTTATGAACTTTTTAGATGCCCGGATGCGTCAGCTAGGTGCTTCAGGTGCCTCTTTTGACTTTATCATCGCTTCAGGCTACCGCTCTGCTATGCCGCATGGTGTGGCTAGTGATAAGGTCATTCAAAATGGCGAAACCCTGACCATGGACTTTGGCTGCTACTACAATCACTATGTCAGCGATATGACACGGACTGTTCATGTGGGACAGGTGACAGATGAAGAGCGGGAGATTTATGATATTGTCCTGCGTAGCAATCAAGCTCTGATAGAAGCTGCTAAGGCTGGGCTTAGTCGGATTGATTTTGACCGAATTCCGCGGCAGATTATTAACGATGCTGGATATGGTCCTTACTTTAGCCACGGGATTGGCCACGGTATCGGTCTGGATATCCATGAGATTCCTTACTTTGGCAAGTCAGAAGAGCCGATTGAGGCAGGCATGGTCCTGACCGATGAGCCAGGTATTTATCTGGACGGCAAATACGGCGTCCGCATCGAAGACGATCTCCTTATTACAGAAACAGGCTGTGAAGTCCTAACCCTTGCGCCGAAAGAATTGATTGTTATTTAGATTAAAGAATCTTTTCTTACCCTGTTAATTTAAAGGATAAAAAGAGGCTTATGAAAAAAGGTATTTTAGTATTTGCGACCATCTTTCTTGTTCTACTCTTCTTTTTAGCCCCTGCCGTTGATGCTGGTGTGGGGAATTCTGAAAGTGGTGGTAGCAGCTTGATTGATTCGGGTGGCGGAAGCAGTTGGTCTGGAGGTGACAGTTGGTCTGGAGGTTCGAGCAGTTATAGCTCAGGCTCTGGTTCGGGTTCTTCGGGAAGTTTTGCCGTTGTTGTCATCGGTGGTGTTATCGGTTTACTGTATAATTTAGTAAAAGGTACAGATGACACTAGTTCTTCAAGTAATGAATTAAAAAGAACGACTGAGGAAAGAGCCGGCAAGCCGATTCAGAATAATCTCGAAGCGATTAGACAACTGAAACAACAGGATCCAAACTTTGATGAAGAGCGTTTCTTGTCACAGGTGAAGGTAATCTACCTTCGACTTCAGTCTGCCTGGACCGAGAAAGATTGGGCTTCGGTTCGTGGCTTAGAAAGTCCGAGTCTCTATGACCAGCACAGCACTCAGCTACAGGAGCATATTCGAGCGAAAACGACCAATGTCTTGGAACGTGTACGAGTGGAAAATTCTAAGATTAAGGACTTCTATCCAAATCCGCAAGGTCATGATAGACTGGAAGTGATCCTGTCATCGACTATGAGGGATTATATCAGGGACGATGAAACAGGACGGATTATCGAAGGTGATCCAACCAAGGACTTATTTACAGTTTATCGCTTAAACTTCATTCGTCTGCATGATGCTAAAACTGAAGAAGTCACGAAGACTGATATTCTTAGTGACCACTGTCCAAACTGTGGGGCTCCTCTGACGATTGACTCTGTTTCCAAGTGTGAATACTGTCAGGCTTCCTTGGTACGAACAGCTCAAGATTGGCTCTTGGACACCTATGATGTTGTCGATGAAATTGAATTTTATAAATAGGAGATAGTATGGGATTTATTAAAGCAGCCCTTTCTGGGGGCATCAGTAGCTTTCGTGATAGCAAGTTTAAAGAAGCGGTTGTTCTGCCTGAGTCAGTTCCGTCAGAAGCCTTGGCAGTTAAAGGTGTTCTTTTGACAAAAGACCCAGACGGTCAATCTCGACACGGCAATCAAAATACCGGTCTTTTAACGGATGGCTCTTTGGTAATTGTTCCTCAAGGCTATGTAGCTTTATTGGTCAACAATGGAACTTTTCTGGGAGAACTTTTGGAAGCTGGTAGCCACGAATGGCAAGCTGGCGATAATGCTTGGTTACTAGAAAAAGGTGGGATCAAAGGAACTTGGGAAAACTTTAAGAATCGCTTCTCATTTGGTGGACAAGTTGTGACCCAACAAGAAATTATTTATTTCAAGATCCAGCCTTTCACAGGCAATAAATTTGGAACTCAAAACCCTGTTGAATACTTTAGTGAACGCTATCAACAACTGCTTAGTATCAGATTTTACGGGCTGTATGATGTCAAAATTGCGGATCCAGTTCTCTTTTATATTAGTTCTGTAAGTCGTCAGATTACGGTGGATCAACCATTTACCTTGCAAGATGTAGCACAAGGGACTCTACGCCAAAATCTGCCACCAAAGATTGCGGTTGCCATCGCAAAGTATACTGCTGACAATCAAGTGGACATCTATAGCCTCAATGCTAATCAAGAAGTCTTTAATGAACTTGCAAAACAAGAGGTCAATCAAACTTGGACAAGCTTATATGGTTTGGAAGTAACCAATGTCCTCCTTGAAGACCTAAGCTATGATGAAGATAGCATGGCGACTGTTCGCAAGCTTGATAGTGAGTTAGCGGCTATGAAATACAACACGATTGAAATTGAAGAACGTAGGGCGCGTAATGAGGCTCTGATTGCTGCAGCCAAAAACGAAGGCGGAAACGGCATGAATCTTTTGATGGGGATGAACCTTGGCCAAGCCTTAGGTGGAGAACTCCAACAACAAGTTTCGTCTTCTCAAGGCAAGGAAAAAACATTTTATATTGAGGTGGATGGGAAATATGTCCATGTCAAGAAAGATGAAGAAGGAAATATCGTTCCAGTAGACTGAAGTAAGTGTACGGTATGGTATGGTGAACAAGTCTGAAAATTTAGTAACTGCAACCAATTGGAGTTGATTGTTATTTGAGAATTATCAGGCTTTATGGTACAATAAAGAGTAAACTATTTATTAAAGAGGTAAAAATCACATGATTGAAGCAAGTAAATTGAAAGCTGGTATGACTTTTGAAACAGCTGATGGCAAATTGATCCGCGTTTTGGAAGCAAGCCACCATAAACCAGGTAAAGGAAATACGATCATGCGTATGAAATTGCGTGACGTCCGTACTGGTTCAACTTTTGATACAAGCTACCGTCCAGAAGAAAAATTTGAGCAAGCTATTATTGAAACTGTTCCAGCTCAATACTTGTACCAAATGGATGACACTGCTTACTTCATGAATACTGAAACCTATGACCAATATGAAATCCCAGTAGTCAATGTTGAAGATGAATTGAAATACATCCTTGAAAACTCTGACGTAAAAATCCAGTTCTATGGAAGCGAAGTGATTGGTGTGACAGTGCCAACAACCGTTGAATTAGTTGTAACTGAAACTCAACCATCAATCAAGGGTGCTACTGTAACTGGTTCTGGTAAACCAGCTACTCTTGAAACTGGTCTTGTCGTTAACGTTCCAGACTTTATTGAAGTTGGACAAAAATTAATCATCAACACTGCAGAAGGAACTTACGTTTCTCGCGCATAATATAGAAGAGGTAATCACTATGGCAACTGAACAATTAGGTGAAATTGTTATTGCGCCACGCGTTTTGGAAAAAATCATTGCGATTGCAACTGCAAAAGTAGACGGAGTTCACTCTTTTGCAAACAAGAGTATGTCAGATAGCTTAGCTAAGCGTTCTTTGAGTCGTGGGGTCTATCTTCATACTGCGGATAATGGCGATGTAACAGTGGATATTTATCTGTACTTGGAGTATGGTGTAGGGGTTCCTACCGTTGCTATGGCTATTCAAAAGGCTGTGAAAAGTGCTGTCCATGATATGGCAGATGTGATTTTGTCAGCTGTTAATGTCCATGTTGCAGGTATTGTTCCTGAAAAATCTCCAAAACCGGATATGGCTGATTTATTTGACGAGGATTTCCTCAATGAGTAAGGTAATGGTAGACTCAAGACGTGATTTACGTGAGCGCGCATTTCAGGCATTGATGAGTCTGGAGTATGATGGGGATATAGTTGAAGCTTGTCGCTTTGCTTATCTACATGATAAGGAAGAAGAGGAACAAGTTGAACTTCCGATCTTCTTGCTCAATCTAGTTAATGGCGTAATGCAATCCAAAAGTGAGCTCGATGATAAGATTACTCAGTATTTGAAGGCTGGTTGGACCTTAGATCGTTTGACTCTGGTAGAGAAAAATATTCTACGTTTAGGTTTGTATGAGCTACTAGAATACGACGAGACACCACAGCTTGTTGCAGTTAACGAGGCTATTGAGCTGGCGAAAAAATTCTCAGATGAAAAATCAAGTAAGTTTATCAATGGGATTTTGAGTCAATTTGTTACAGAAGAATAAAAAGCCGAGATTCTTATCTCGGTTTTTTTGGTGTAAGGAAACTAAAAAGAATGCAGATGAAGCTAGGAGCGAAGTAAGACAAAAAGCTAAGAGTCTTAGGAAGTTAATCCTTCAAAAAATAGCGAATTATTAGATGCTCAGATAAGGCTCTTTCTTGACAATCATTATGAAAACGTTATAATTTTATTAGATTAATATTAGGAGGATGTTTTTTTATGAAAGCAACGAAAGCTACCGTAACCATTTTTTCTGCATTGGCATCAGTTATTATTCTGACGAGCTGTGCTCCGAAACCGACAGAAAATAAGACAACAGAGAGCGGTACATCGGATAATAAGATTTCGATGACCTATGAACAGCTTCGTTCGAGAGAAAATACCATGTCTACTCTTTGGTATCAAAAGGCGGCTGAAACCAAGGCTTTGTATTTACAAGGCTATAATGTTGCAACGAATCGTCTGAAAGAATTATTAAAAACACCGACAGAAAAACCATATTCTATCGTCTTAGACTTGGATGAGACTGTACTGGATAACAGCCCTTACCAAGTGAAAAATGTAAAAGATGGCACAGCATTTACACCTGAAAATTGGGATGTTTGGGTCCAAAAGGCTGAGGCTAAAGCCGTTCCAGGAGCAAAGGAATTCCTCCAATTTGCTAATGAAAATGGTGTACAAATTTACTATGTTTCTGACCGTGCGGCTAGTCAGGTAGATGCAACCATTAAGAACCTAGAAAAAGAAGGCATTCCTGTTCAGGGACGTGACCATTTGATGTTCTTGGAAGAAGGCGTCAAGTCAAAAGAAGGACGTCGCCAAAAGGTTCAAGAAACGACAAATCTAGTTATGCTATTTGGAGATAATTTAGTTGACTTTGCAGACTTCTCCAAAAAATCTTCTGAAGAGCGTGACAAGAAATTGGACGAACTTCAAAAAGAATTTGGTGAAAAATTCATCATCTTCCCTAATCCAATGTATGGATCATGGGAATCCACAGTTTACAAGGGTGAAAAATTAGACGCTAAGGGTCAAGTTGAAGAACGTGAAAAAGCCTTAGAAAGCTTTGATAAATAGTCTGAGAGTTTTTTGAAAGATTAGACATAAAAAAGACAACCTCCTTTTTTGAGGTTGTTTTTTTTGGGATAAAAATCAAATACTTTTGCCAGGTAATAGACTAACTGGTAGGAAATAACCAGTCGTTTGAACTTCGTGGCCAGCAATCCTTTTGAGGAGTAGGTCTACAGATAGATGAGCAATATCTTTCAGTGGTTGCTTGATAGTTGCCAACTGTGGATAGTAGTTCTCCACAAAGTAGGTGCCATCGTAGCCAATGATTTTTAAATCTTCGGGAACCTTGATGTCCAGCTCTTGAGCGACCTTCATAATTAAAATGGCTGTCAAATCATCTGAAGTAAAAATAGCGTCGGGCTTAATTTGATTAAGGATTTGCTTGATTTCCATTTCCTTTCGGACGGGAGAAAAATCACTGGAAACATTGATAATAGGTGCATCAGGTAGGACGGAAGCAAAGCCAGCATGGCGCAGGCCGGTTGGTGAGTTGGAATTGTCATTGCCTGTAATCATGATGATGTTTTGCGCTCCAGTCTTGACCAAGGTCTGAGCTGCCAGCACTCCGCCTCCGTAGTTGTCTGAAGAGACGACAGGAATATCCGGCGAAAGATTACGGTCGAAGGCAATGATTGGCGCAGTCACGCGATTGTAGTCCTCGATGCCCAGATTGTGGCTGCCAGAGATGATACCATCCACCTGGTTGGCTTCTAACATCTCAAGGTATTCACGCTCCTTGTCTGAGTCATGCTCACTATTGCAGATGATGGTTTTATAGCCCTGTTTAAAGAGCTCGTGCTCCAATTTATCAATTAATTCTGCATAAAAGACATTGCTGATATTAGGGAAAATAAGCCCGATTAGCTTAGCTGATTTTCCTTGGAGGCTGCGAGCCAGATTGTTGGGCTTGTAGGCCAACTCTCGCATGGCTGCCTCAACCTTAGAAATCGTTTTGTCGGATAAATAGCCTTTTCTGTTGATGACGCGAGAAACAGTTGTGGGGCTGACTCCTGCAAGTTTTGCTACATCAGTTAGCTTTGCGACCATAATCTAATTCATAGTAAGTACCGGTTGGATTGCCCTTGGTAATGGCAATCCCTGTCTGGTCTTCTCTTGGGAAGACACGGCCGGAAAATACTTTCTCTCCTTTATTGATGAAAATTTCAAAAATTGATTTATCGATGAAGATAGTAGCGCTCATTGCTTCTTTGTCAATATTACAGCTTCGGCTGGTTCCAAAGTCCAGAGCGAATGGCTCACCCGCCTGACTGCGATCCACCGTTACTTGACCTGCTTTGAGGTCAAAATTGATGCGTAGGCCCTTGCCATTCTTATCCGCAAAGAGGATGATTTCGTGTTCGGTGTCCGCAGCGAGATTCAATTCTAGTTCGTAGCTGTTCTTGCTTTCTGCCAGAGCAGTGAAAGGCTGAGATTCTGCTCGTAAATCCTTGATAGTAGGCACTGGGTACTGGTAGAGCTTGCCGTCTTTCAAAGTCAATTCTTTGACGAGAGAGAAGGTACCTTGATGGTCGAAGCGGTCAGATGGGTATTCCACATCAGGTAAGCCTAGCCAGCTGACAGCGAGTGCACGACCGTCAGGTGCGTTAAAAGCTTGGGTCGCGTAGCAGTCGAAGCCGTAGTCCAGATTTTGGATAGGGCTAGGATTAATCAAAGCAGCGTTATTTATGTCAAACGATTGACCTATTTTATACATGTTTGGATAAATGTTGCCATAGTCCAGTACGTCTTTAGACAAGCCTTGAGGGCAATAGAGTAGTACTGGCTGGTCATTGATGAAGACAAGGTTTGGACACTCCATCATATAGGCCGTTTTGTCATTGGCGAAGTCTAAATCGCCGACGACTTCCCAGTTGGTATAGTCGTTATCAACAGCCTTGTAAAGCTTGACATAGCCTTGCTTGTCTAGATTTTGTCCTCCGACAATGGCATAGAACTGCCCTTTGTAGTTAAAAATCTGTGGATCGCGGAAGTGGTCAGTGGCTTCAGCAGGTTGCTCAATCAAGACCTTATTAATTTTTTCCAGCTTGCCTGATTTGTCTAACAAGGCGCCAATCTGATAGGGATGACGTACCCAATTCTCATCACGAACATTGCCGGTGTAGAAGAGAAAGAGCTTGTCGTCAAACTGCATGGCAGAGCCAGAGTAGGCACCGTGGCTGTCTAGTGCGGTGTCTGGCAGTACACGGAGCCCAGTTTCAGTAAAGTGAACTAGGTCATCGCTCTCCAGCTGAACCCAGCACTTGAGACCGTGAGCTGCTCCGAAAGGAAAGTTTTGGTAGAAAACGATCCACTTGCCATCAAAATAGGAAAAACCGTTGGGATCATTGAGTAGTCCAGTCTGAGGTTCCACATGGTAGCTGGCCCTCCAAGGGGATTTTGCAATATTTTCTTTAATCTGCTGTACTTCATCCTGAGTCCAGTCTTCGTAGCGTCTGTAGCGTTTTTCAGTTGTCCAAGCCAAACCATATTCCTCCGTCATGTGTTTTTTCTTACTACTATAGTAAACGTTTTCCGCCTAAAAATCAACTTTAAACATATAAAAAATAAAATTTCTGCAAAACGCTTGACATATTTTTAGATCATGGTAAAATAATATTCGTAAAGGTGATTAAATCGCTTTCAAAAAAGTTTAATAAATTTAATAAGGAGATTTTTGCAAATGGATTATTCAAAAGTTGCAAAACAGGTTATTGATGCTGTTGGAAAAGATAATCTTGTGGCAGCAGCACATTGTGCAACTAGATTGCGCCTTGTGTTGAAAGATGACAGTATTATTAATCAAAAAGCATTGGACGATAATGCTGATGTTAAAGGGACTTTTAAAACAGATGGTCAATATCAGGTTATCATTGGTCCTGGTGACGTAAACTTTGTTTATGCTGAGATTATAAAAGAAACTGGTCTTAAAGAAGTTTCAACTGATGATTTGAAGCAGATTGCTGCTAGTGGGAAGAAGTTTAATCCTATTATGGCTTTGATTAAACTCTTGTCCGATATTTTTGTACCAATTATTCCAGCCTTAGTTGCAGGCGGTCTTTTGATGGCTTTAGGTAATTTCCTTACCTCTAAAGGATTGTTTGGATCTCAATCGTTGGTTCAAATGTATCCAGCTATTAAGGGCCTTTCTGATATGATTCAGCTCATGTCTGCAGCCCCATTTTGGTTTTTACCAATTTTAGTTGGTATATCAGCTGCAAAACGCTTTGGTGCTAACCAGTTCCTAGGTGCATCTATTGGTATGATTATGGTTGCACCTGGTGCAGCAAATATCATTGGTTTGACAGCAAAAGATCTTATTGGTAAAGCGTCAACAATTGGTGCCTATACAGAATTTTGGGATATTTTTGGCATGCATGTTAAGCAAACAAGCTATATTTACCAAGTTATTCCAGTTCTAGCTGCTGTATGGATTCTATCTTACCTTGAAAAATTCTTCCATAAGAAGTTACCGTCCGCTGTAGATTTCACTTTCACTCCATTGCTATCTGTTATGATTACTGGGTTCCTGACATTTACAGTCGTAGGTCCAGTAATGCTGTTGGTATCTAATGGTATTACAGATGCAATTGTTTGGCTCTACAACACAACAAGCTTTATTGGTATGAGCATCTTTGGTGGAACGTATTCATTAATTGTAATGACTGGACTTCACCAATCTTTCCCAGCCATCGAAACGCAATTGCTTTCTGCTTGGCGAAATGGTAGTGGACATGGTGACTTTATCTTTGTTGTTGCATCTATGGCCAACGTTGCTCAAGGTGCAGCTACATTTGCAATTTTGTTCTTAACTAAGAATGCTAAAACCAAAGGTCTTGCATCATCTGCAGGTGTCTCTGCCCTCTTGGGTATTACAGAGCCGGCTCTCTTTGGTGTAAACTTGAAATATAAATTCCCATTCTTTTGTGCCCTTATCGGATCAGCAGTAGGAGCTCTCTTTGCAGGTCTTTTCCAAGTTGTTGCGGTGTCTCTTGGTTCAGCTGGTTTCCTTGGATTCCTTTCAATTGATGCTAAGTCAATTCCGTTCTATTTCTTATGTGAAGTTATTGCTTTTGCGATTGCCTTTGCTTTGACTTATTTCTACGGTAAGACAAAGGCAGCAGATGTTTTTGCTGCAGAAGCTACTGTTGAGGCAGCTGTTGAAACAGTAGAAAAAGAGGTTGCTGAAGAGCAAGTAGTTGAAAATGAAAATTCACTCCAAGATGAAACAATTCTTGCTCCAGTTGCTGGGGAAGTTGTCGCTCTTGCAGATGTTAATGATCCAGTATTTTCAAGCGGAGCTATGGGGCAAGGTTTAGCAATCAAGCCAAGCGAGGGAGTTGTCTATGCTCCGGCTGATGCAGAGGTTACGATTGCTTTTGCGACGGGACATGCATATGGTCTTAAAACTTCTAATGGTGCAGAAATCTTGATTCACGTTGGTATTGATACGGTATCAATGAATGGTGAAGGCTTCAATCACACTGTAGCTCAAGGTGATAAAGTCAAAGCCGGTGATGTTCTAGGAACATTTGATTCAGCTAAGATCGCTGCAGCAGGTCTTGAGGATACTACAATGGTTATCGTGACGAATACTGCGGACTATGCTTCTGTAACTCCAGTAGGTCAAGGGACAGTAAGCAAAGGTGATGCTGTTATTGAAGTAAAAGCCTAAAAATTTAAGTATAATATAGAAAAACAGATATTCAAATATGGATGTCTGTTTTTTTGTATTTTTCTTTCAAAAATACAACCTTGTAGAAAATAATAAGGATAGAAACTCAAACGATTACACTTGTAAATTTTTTTTAAAAAAATTGAGCATAATTTATTGACAATCCTTTTGTACCATGTTACAATTACAAATGTAAACGAAAAACACAAAACAAAATATCGTTTGCAATTCTTGAAAATGAAGAGGTATAAATATGAATAACAATTACAACAATTTTAATAATATGGATGACTTATTTAATCAATTAATGGCTGGAATGCGTGGTTACAATAGTGAAAACCGTCGTTACCTCATTAACGGCCGTGAAGTGACACCAGAAGAATTTGCACAATATCGTGCTACTGGTAAACTACCTGGTCAAGGAACGGGTGAACAGGATTTACAAACTGCTGGTCATGGACCTAAGCAAGATGGCATCCTGGCTAAGCTGGGTCGCAATCTGACTCAAGAAGCTCGTGATGGTAAATTAGATCCAGTCATTGGGCGTAATAAGGAAATCCAAGAAACAGCTGAAATCCTTTCTCGCCGGACCAAGAACAATCCTGTATTGGTCGGAGATGCCGGAGTTGGTAAGACAGCTGTCGTAGAAGGTTTGGCTCAAGCTATCGTCAATGGTGATGTACCTGCGGCTATCAAGAATAAGGAAATCATTTCTGTTGATATTTCTGGTCTGGAAGCTGGTACCCAGTATCGTGGTAGCTTTGAAGAAAATATCCAAAACTTGGTCAATGAAGTCAAGGAAGCCGGCAACATCATCCTATTCTTTGATGAAATCCATCAAATCCTAGGAGCAGGATCTACCGGTGGAGATAGTGGCTCTAAGGGACTAGCGGATATTCTCAAACCAGCGCTTTCTCGTGGTGAGTTGACAGTTATCGGGGCTACTACTCAGGATGAGTACCGTAACACTATTCTCAAAAATGCGGCTCTAGCTCGTCGTTTCAATGAGGTTAAAGTCAATGCACCATCTGCAGAAGATACCTATAAAATCCTTCAAGGTATTCGTGACTTGTACGAAAAACACCACAATGTCATCCTGCCAGATGAAGTGCTGAAAGCTGCTGTGGACTATTCTGTTCAGTATATTCCACAACGGAGCTTGCCAGACAAGGCGATTGACCTGGTTGATGTAACGGCAGCCCACTTGGCAGCCCAACATCCGGTGACTGATGTTCATGCGGTCGAGCATGAAATCGCTGAGCAAAAAGACAAGCAGGAAGCCGCTGTTGAAAAAGAAGATTTTGAAGCAGCTCTCAATGCTAAGACTCGTATCGAAGAACTAGAAAAGAAAATTCAAAACCACACTGAGGATATGAAGGTGACGGCAACAGTCAACGATGTAGCAGAATCTGTTGAACGTATGACGGGTGTACCAGTATCTCAAATGGGTGCAAGTGATATTGAGCGCCTCAAGGGCATGAATGACCGCCTCAAAGCCAAAGTTATCGGCCAAGACAAGGCTGTAGAAGCTGTGGCTAGAGCTATCCGCCGTAACCGTGCAGGCTTTGATGAAGGCAACCGTCCAATCGGAAGCTTCCTCTTTGTTGGTCCAACTGGTGTTGGTAAGACTGAGCTTGCTAAGCAACTGGCTCTAGATATGTTCGGTACTAAAGAGGCCATCATTCGTCTGGATATGTCTGAATACTCTGATCGGACTGCTGTGTCCAAGCTGATTGGTACGACTGCAGGATATGTTGGTTATGATGACAATAACAATACTTTGACCGAGCGTGTACGTCGCAATCCATACTCTATCATTCTCTTGGATGAGATTGAAAAGGCTGATCCACAAGTGATTACCCTTCTCCTTCAAGTTCTGGATGACGGTCGTTTGACAGATGGTCAAGGGAATACTGTCAACTTCAAGAACACGGTTATCATTGCAACTTCCAATGCTGGATTTGGCTACGAAGCTGGCTTAGAAGAAGATGCAGAAAAACCTGATTTGATGGACCGCCTCAAAGCTTACTTCCGTCCAGAATTCCTCAATCGTTTCAATGCGGTTATTGAGTTCTCTCATCTCAAGAAAGAAGACTTGATGGAGATTGTCAATCTCATGCTGATTGAAGTAAATCAAACCTTGAGCAAAAAAGAAATTGATCTTGCAGTATCTGATGCAGCTAAGGAATTCCTACGTGACGCTGGTTATGACCAAGTCATGGGTGTTCGTCCACTCCGTAGAGTTATCGAGCAACAAATCCGTGACAAGGTGACTGACTTCCACTTGGATAATCTAGATGCTAAGCATTTGACAGCTGATTTGGAAGATGGTGTCTTGGTTATTAAGGAAAAGGAGGGGGCTGAGTAAGTCCCTTTCTCTTGAACTTTTAAAAGATAGACCAGCTATTAGTGATGTTAAAAAAGTCTTTTAAAATCGTCTTTAAAGCCTTTTGTAGTCAGGTCGAAAGAACAGTCCTCTCTTGTAAAAAAAAGAGAAATTTGTTATAGTAATGAAGACATGAAAAACGAAAGGAGACGACTATGGGATACCAAATGATTATCATGTTTGTGGTCATGGCTGGATTGATTTTCTACATGAACCGCACACAGAAAAAACAAGCGGAAAAACGCATGGAAAGCTTGAATAAGCTCCAAAAGGGTTATGAGGTCATCACAATTGGCGGTTTGTATGGAACTGTTGATGAAGTGGATACTGAAAAACGGACCGTTGTTTTGGATGTTGATGGCGTTTATTTGACTTTTGAATTAACAGCGATCAAGACAGTCTTACCACAAGCTGAAGCAGAAGTTGATCCTGAAGCAAAAGTAGCGATTGAGGCTGATGGTGTGGAAGAATCTGCTATCGAAGAATAAGAAAAAGAATCTGAGGATCTCGGATTCTTTTTTTACCTTTTTATCAGAGTCTGTAGTTTTGGGGCATTTCTTGAAAAATAAAAGAGGAAAGCCTATAATATAAGCAGGTAAGGCCTTTCAAAAGAACAAGAGGCTGTGAATGAGTGGTTTTACGAAGCTTCTTAGCCTAGTTTTGGGTGCTCACTGTCAAAAAACTTGCTAAAACAACACTTTTGTTAGATTTATGATATAATAAAATGATTAAAATTTAGGATAAAGCTATGTTTCACTTAAAAAAGAAAGAAAAAGTAACCATCCCCCTACAGGTGCCAAAGCATATTGGGATTATTATGGATGGAAATGGCCGTTGGGCCAAGAAGAGACTGCAACCTCGTGTGTTTGGACATAAGGCGGGTATGGAGGCTTTGCAGAATGTCACCATCGCAGCCAAAGAGATGGGCGTCCAGGTTTTGACGGTCTATGCTTTTTCAACAGAAAACTGGTCTCGACCAGAAAAAGAAGTCAAATTTATCATGAACCTGCCTGTTGAATTTTATGAGCGTTATGTGCCTGAATTGCACAAAAACAATGTGAAAATTCAAATGATTGGCGATGTGGCCAGATTACCTAAAGCTACATATGATGCCTTGGTTAAAGCAGAAGAGCTGACAAAGCTCAATACTGGCTTGATTTTGAACTTTGCCTTGAACTATGGTGGACGGGCAGAATTAACTCAAGCCATTCGCAATATTGCTCAAGAAGTTTTGGATGCCAAGTTTAATCCCGGTGATATCAGCGAGGAAATGATTGGGGATTATTTACAGACTAGTAACCTACCTCGTATTTTACGGGACCCTGATTTGATCATCAGGACTAGCGGGGAATTACGTCTCAGTAATTTCCTTCCATGGCAAAGTGCCTATAGCGAATTGTACTTTACAAAGACCTTGTGGCCGGATTTTAATGAAAAATCTTTAAAAGAAGCTATCGAAGAATATAGTAAGCGCCAGAGACGCTTTGGTGGTGTTTAGGAGAATATATGGATAAGGATTTACAGACGAGATTGATTTTTGCGGGAGTGGCTCTTGCAATTTTCCTTCCTTTGGTCGTATTAGGAGGAGTCGCTTTTCAGATTGTTGTAGGCATTTTAGCCATGTTAGCAGTACATGAATTGCTCCGAATGAAGGGCCTAGCGACGACAACTCTTGAAGGTATGTTGGCCATGCTGGCTGCCTTTGTCTTAGCAGTTCCGATTGAGTATTATTTTACCTTTTTGCCAATTGATGGCAATGTAATAGCCTATACTCTGGTCATCTTTTGCTTATTGGGTTCTATTGTCGTTGGTAGCAATTATACTTTTGATGATGTAGTCTATCCGATTGCAGTTAGTTTCTATGTAGGATCAGGTTTTAATGCCCTTTTAGATGCTCGAGGTGCAGGCCTAAACAAGGTGCTTTTGGCTCTTCTAATTGTTTGGGCAACAGATAGTGGTGCTTATCTCTTTGGTCGCCGTTTTGGGATGAAAAAGCTAGCTCCAACAATTTCACCCAATAAAACTGTTGCAGGTGCCCTCGGTGGTATCGCGTCTGCGATGGTAGTCACCTTCATTTTTGTTTTGATTGATGGAAGTGTGGCTGCTCCGCATAATCGCTGGCTTTTGGTTTTATATGCTATTTTCTTTAGTATAGCTGGACAGTTTGGAGACTTGGTGGAAAGCGCCATTAAACGTCATTATGGTGTCAAAGATTCTGGTAAGTTTATACCTGGCCATGGTGGTGTTTTGGATCGCTTTGACAGTTTGCTCTTTGTCTTCCCTCTGATGCGGATTTTAGGTTTATTCTAATTTGTTTAAGATGTGCAGAGTTGGAGATAAGCGGCTTCTTCTGCCTGGAACAAAATTTAATGAAAAACAGAGTACTGGGAGACACTCCCAGCCTCTTTGATTTAGACTCCAGAAGTCAAGATTTAGAAAGGAATGTGTGGTAAGGAAAGTATGGGAATTATGGGACTCCTCACCTTCATCATTGTTTTTGGTATTATTGTAGTGGTTCATGAGTATGGACATTTCTACTTTGCCAAAAAGTCAGGCATTCTCGTTCGAGAATTTGCCATTGGAATGGGACCGAAAATCTTTTCTCATATTGGAAAAGATGGAACAGCCTATACCATTCGGATTCTTCCTCTAGGTGGCTATGTGCGCATGGCTGGCTGGAGTGATGATACAACTGAAATCAAAACTGGAACACCTGTCAGTCTGACTCTAAATGAAGAAGGCAAGGTTATTCGAGTAAATCTATCTGGCAAGAAGATTGACCAGACAGCCTTGCCAATGAATGTGACAAGTTTTGATTTTGAAGATAAATTAGAAATCACTGGTTTGGTTCTTGAAGAAAGTAGAACCTACTCAGTTGATCACGATGCAACTATCGTTGAAGCAGATGGGACAGAAGTTCGGATTGCGCCTTTAGATGTTCAGTACCAAAATGCAACAATCTGGGGCCGTTTAATCACAAACTTTGCTGGCCCTATGAATAACTTTATTTTGGGAATCGTAGCCTTTTGGATCCTAATTGCTCTACAAGGTGGTGTTCAAAATCTGGACACAAACCACGTACAGGTTGCTCCGAACGGTGCCTTAGCTCAAGCTGGTGTAAAAAATAATGATCAGATTCTAAAGGTTGGTCAGACAGAAATTTCAAACTGGGATGATTTGACTCAGGCAGTTGAAAAGGAAACGAAAGGTCAAAAGAATCCCAAACTTAACCTGACAGTTAAAAGCGGAAACGAGACCAAAGATGTGACAGTCAGTCCTAAAAAAGAAGGGGACCGTTACTTATTAGGTGTTACGCCAGGCATGAAGTCGGATCTGATGTCCATGATGGTAGGTGGTCTGACCATGGCTTGGGATGCGGCTTTCCGTATTTTGAATGCTTTGAAAAACTTGATTTTCCATCCTAGTCTTAATCAACTGGGAGGACCGGTTGCTATCTTCCGTGTCAGCAGTCAAGCGGCACAAGCTGGTCTGGATCAGGTGATTAGTCTATTGGCTCTGTTATCAATCAATATTGGTATTTTCAATTTGATTCCGATTCCAGCTCTTGATGGTGGAAAGATTGTTCTCAACATTATTGAAGCAATTCGCAGAAAACCGCTCAAGCGCGAAACAGAGACTTATGTAACTTTAGCAGGTGTAGCGATTATGGTTGTGCTGATGATTGCTGTTACCTGGAATGATATTATGCGTACATTCTTTTAAGTAAGGGCAAGTGAAGAGAAAACGTAGATTGCTAAAGGGCCTTCACTGCCTTCAAATGTAATTAAAGGAGTTTTTATGAAACAAAGTAAAATGCTAATTCCAACCTTGCGTGAAATGCCAAGTGATGCGCAGGTTATCAGTCATGCCTTGCTTTTGCGGGCGGGCTATGTTCGCCAAGTGTCAGCGGGAGTTTATTCTTATCTGCCATTGGCCAATAGAGTTATTGAAAAAGCTAAGAATATCATGCGCCAAGAATTTGAAAAAATTGGTGCAGTAGAAATGTTGGCGCCAGCTTTGCTAAGTGCAGATCTTTGGCGTGAATCAGGGCGTTACGAGACTTATGGTGATGACCTCTTCAAGTTAAAGAACCGTGAGGGATCAGACTTCATTTTGGGACCAACCCATGAAGAAACCTTTACTGCTCTAGTGCGTGATTCAGTGAAATCTTACAAACAATTACCGCTGAATCTGTATCAAATCCAGCCAAAATACCGTGATGAAAAACGTCCTCGTAACGGTCTTTTGCGGACGCGAGAGTTCATCATGAAAGATGCTTATAGCTTCCATGCGAACTATGATAGTTTGGATGTGACGTATGATGAATACAAGTCTGCCTATGAAAAGATCTTCACTCGTAGCGAGATTGATTTTAAAGCCATCATTGGAGATGGTGGTGCTATGGGAGGAAAGGATAGCCAAGAATTTATGGCGATTACTCCTGATCGGACAGACTTGGATCGTTGGTTGGTATTGGATAAATCCGTTGCAAGCTTGGACGAAATCCCTGCAGATGTTTTGGAAGCCATTAAGGCTGAGCTAAGCAACTGGATGGTTTCTGGTGAGGACACTATCGCTTACTCTAGTGAGTCAAGCTATGCAGCCAACCTTGAGATGGCAACGAATGAATACAAGCCGAGCAATCGTGTAGTAGCTGAAACTGAACTGGTTCGTGTGGAAACACCAAACTGTAAGACTATTGATGAAGTTGCAGCCTTCCTACAAGTTTCTGAGGAGCAAACCATCAAGACCTTGGTCTACATTGCAGATGAAAATCCGGTAGTGGCTTTGCTTGTAGGAAACGACCAGCTCAATGAAGTCAAATTGAAAAACCACTTAGGGGCTGACTTCTTTGAAGCGGCAACAGAAGCAGAAGTCCAAGAATTGTTCGGAGCAAACTTTGGCTCTCTTGGTCCAGTTAATCTGCCAGAAGAAGTGACCATCATCGCTGACCGTAAGGTTCAAGACTTGTCCAACGCTGTTGCTGGAGCCAATGAAGATGGCTACCACTTGACAGGGGTAAATCCTGGTCGTGACTTTACTGCTGAATATGTCGATATCCGTGAAGTTCGCGAAGGAGAAATTTCTCCAGATGGTAATGGTGTTCTGAAGTTTGCACGTGGGATTGAGATTGGGCACATCTTTAAACTAGGGACTCGTTACTCTGACAGTATGAATGCGACAGTTCTAGATGAAAATGGCCGAGCAGTTCCCCTTGTGATGGGTTGCTATGGTATCGGTGTTAGTCGTCTGCTCTCAGCTGTCATGGAACAGCATGCCCGCCTCTTTGTTAATAAAACTCCTAAAGGTGAGTATCGTTATGCTTGGGGAATTAACTTCCCTAAAGAATTGGCGCCATTTGACGTTCATTTGATCCCAGTCAATGTCAAAGATGAAGAAAGCTTGGCTTTGACCGACAAGATTGAAGAAAGTTTAGTTGGAGCTGGCTATGAAGTCTTAGTCGATGACCGCAATGAGCGGGTCGGTGTTAAGTTTAGCGATAGCGACTTGATTGGTCTGCCAATCCGAGTAACCGTTGGTAAGAAAGCTGCTGAAGGTATTGTAGAAGTCAAAATTAAAGCAAGTGGCGATACCATTGAGGTCCATGCAGATAACTTGATCGAAACCTTGTCTATTTTAACGAAATAAGATAAACTGCCAGTTTTGCCTGGCAGTTTTCTTTTGCTTATTGGACTTGAAAATGCTATAGTAAGAAAAAATGAATCGGAGGACGAAATCATGGGATTATTTAGTGGTTTGCTGGGCAATGCTTCTCAAAAAGATATTGATAAAGTTGAAAGAGAACTAGAGAATATTCTAACACCAACTGAAAATGTGGAACTGGCCTTCAGTCTTATTCGAGATTTGATTGTGTTTACAGATGGGCGCTTGATTTTGGTTGATAAGCAAGGAATGACGGGCAAGAAAACGGCTTATAAGTCTTATCCATATCGCTCTATCAGTCGATTTTCAGTGGAAACGGCTGGCCACTTTGACCTTGATGCTGAGCTGAAAATCTGGGTATCCAGTGCTGAAGAACCAGCCGAAATCTTAACTTTCCGAAGTGATAAGAGTGTCATTGCTATTCAGAAGGCTTTGGCAGAAGCAGTATTAAGATAATAAAGGCGGTTTCAACCGCTTTTTTTGCAAACAAAAACTAACCACAGCCTAATAGCTTGGTTAGTTGATAGTTAAAGACTGTTAGTCTAGAGAAGTAGCAATCTAGTTGTCTTCACTAGGGAAAGATTCACCAAAATGCAGCTCAGAGTATGGGGTTTCAAAATTACCTCCGTCATAAGTTACCCTTACTGAAGTCATTCCGAAGTCAATGATTATTGGTTTTGCAGCAGTAATGAAGACGTAGCTATTACCGTTTTGTTTTATATCATAGAGTTTTACTGCTCCGTAAATGGAATCGGCAGAATAGCTATCTCCATTTTTAGTCGATTTGGTTATTTCAATGGTCTTCTTAGAAGGAGAGTAGGATAAATTATAGACTTCTTTTTTTCCGATGCCTTGAGTAATAAAAGTTTCGTGATCGTCACTTTTTGCTTGATAGTGAATAAAATTTTTATCAAAACTTTGCTGAGCGTTGTGCTTAACGAGAAATAAATTTACTCCCCATGCAGCTAAGCCTAAAATAATAAGAGAAGCGACACCAATAAGAACAGTTTTTTTAGTTAAGCGCATAAAAACTCCTTGAAATTTATATCAAAATAAAACAAAAGTTAATAACTTGTATTAGAAAATATACTAAAATTTATGAACAGGTATAAGTTTAAAAATTAATCAGAAAGCTTTTTTATTCTTCTTCGAGTCCTTGCCCCTTCAAATAATCAAAGACAACTTCTGGTTTATCTTGAAGTTTCCTGAAGAAAGTTTGACTACTTTCAGAGTCACTTGCTGACTGAATCAGTTGTTCTTGATCTATTTTTCTGAGGTCAAAGTCAAAAATGGCTATAGCGTTTTTCTTGTCTTCAGAAATTTTAAGATGAATCTTAAGTCCTTTTAGCTTTTCTTGATTTTCAATCATGGAACTTTTCTTAAGATCTTCACTATAGGATTTCTTTAATTCTTCAACACTCATTTTTTGACTTTCTTCAGGGATGGCCTGGCTGGAAATGAGTTGGAAAGATAGGATCTTGTCTTTAGTATAGAAAAGTTTGACTGAATTAGTATAATGCTCATCGATTTTTTTAGAAAAAGTTTTCGTCTTTGTCTTTTCTTCTTTGGTTTTACTTTGACTCTGACTTTGCTTGGGTGTATTTTCTTGCTTATTCTGACTGGTCGTGCTACAAGCAGTTAGGGTCAGTAGACAGATGCTAGCTAGTAAAATTTTCTTCACAGTTAAGACTCCTTTAGGTAAATGTTTTTTCTATTATATCATAACTTAGGACCAAGAAAAAAGTCTTGAAAATTATATGGGGAGCTGAGCATTGCTCGGTCCTTTTTCTGTCGAAAAAAGTGCTGATTTATGGTAAAATAAGGTCACTACTGTACGAGGAAATGTCATGTCAAACAAGTTTGAAATTTTAATGAATCAGCTAGATATGCCACTGGAGATGAGAAATTCAGAGGCCTTTTTGAATGCAGAAATCGAGAAGGTTTTGGTCCACAAGGTCAGTCGAGTCTGGGAATTTCATTTTTCTTTTGAGGATATTCTGCCTGTTGAGATTTTTAGGGAATTGCAGAATCGCTTAGCTCAAGAGTTTTCGAAGACAGGCAATCAAGCTATTTTTGAAATTCACTGTCAGGCGCCTCAGTTATCAGATGAGCTCTTGCAGGCTTATTACCAGCTGGCCTTTGAGGAAGGTCCATGTGCCAGCCATGGATTTAAGAGCCTTTATCAGGATTTGCAGGTTCATTTGGATGAGGACAAGTTGCTAATTGAAGGGCCCTCGACCATTGATACGGAACATTTTCGCAAGAATCACCTACCAAATCTCAGTCGCCAGCTAGTCAAGTATGGCTTTCCTCAGTTGACCTGTCAGGTTCAGCACAGCGATGAGTTAACCCAGCAACAGGCAGAGAATTTCCAGGCAGAGAATGACAAGATTGTTCAAGAAGCTAATGAAGAAGCTCTCAAAGCCATGGAATCTCTACAGCAAATGGCGCCACCGCCAGAGGAAAAACCAGCCTATGATTTCCAAGCTCGCAAGGCTGCGGCTAAACCAAAGCTAGATAAGGCAGAGATTACCCCTATGATTGAAGTTCAGACTGAGGAAAATCGTCTGGTCTTTGAGGGAATGGTCTTTGATCTGGAGCAGAAGGTTACTCGGACCGGCCGGGTCTTGCTCAATTTCAAGATGACAGACTATACTTCTAGCTTCGCCTTGCAGAAATGGATGAAAAACGAAGAAGAAGCCAAGAAGTTTGACATGATTAAGAAGGGGGCTTGGCTACGCGTACGGGGAAATGTCGAGATGAACAATTTCACCCGCGACCTGACGATGAATGTGCAGGATGTGCAGGAAGTCACCCACTATGAGCGCAAGGACTTGATGCCTGAGGGCCAGAAGCGGGTTGAATTTCACGCTCATACCAATATGTCTACTATGGATGCCCTGCCTGAGGTAGAGGAAATCGTTGCAACGGCTGCCAAGTGGGGCCACAAGGCTGTCGCCATTACTGACCATGGCAATGTGCAAAGCTTTCCCCATGGCTACAAGGCTGCCAAGAAAGCTGGTATCCAGCTGATTTACGGTATGGAGGCCAATATTGTAGAAGACAGGGTGCCCATCGTCTACAATGAAGTGGACATGGCGCTGAGCGATGCGACCTATGTAGTCTTTGACGTGGAAACGACGGGGCTTTCAGCCGTCTACAATGACTTGATTCAGGTCGCTGCCAGCAAGATGCACAAGGGCAATATCATCGCTGAGTTTGATGAGTTTATCAATCCTGGGCATCCTCTGTCGGCCTTTACTACGGACTTGACTGGGATTACAGATGAGCATGTCCGCAATGCCAAACCCCTGGAGCAGGTCCTGAAAGAATTTCAGGAATTTTGCCAGGACAGTGTCCTCGTTGCCCATAATGCCACCTTTGATGTGGGCTTTATGAATGTCAACTATGAGCGTCATGGCCTGCCGAAAATCACTCAGCCAGTTATTGACACGCTGGAATTTGCCCGCAACCTCTATCCAGAGTACAAGCGTCATGGTCTGGGGCCTTTGACCAAGCGTTTCCAGATTGCTCTGGAGCACCATCACATGGCCAACTATGACGCGGAAGCGACAGGCCGCCTCCTCTTTATCTTTATCAAGGATGTGGCTGAAAAGCATGGTGTGACCAATCTCAAGGATCTGAATACGGATCTGGTCGATGAGAATTCCTACAAGAAGGCTCGGGTCAAGCATGCGACCATTTATGTGAAAAATCAGACGGGGCTCAAGAATATTTTCAAGTTAGTCAGTCTGTCCAATACCAAGTATTTCGAAGGTGTCCCACGGATTCCACGGACTGTGCTGGATGCCCATCGTGAAGGCCTGATTCTGGGCTCAGCCTGCTCAGAAGGCGAAGTCTATGATGCTGTTGTCTCTCAGGGGGTGGATGCGGCTGTCGAAGTAGCCAAGTATTATGACTTTATCGAGGTCATGCCACCAGCCATCTATGAGCCACTGATTGCCAAGGAGCAGATCAAGGACCAGGAAGAACTGCAGACCATAATTCGCAATCTGATTGAGGTCGGAGATCGCTTGGGCAAGCCTGTCCTTGCAACGGGGAACGTCCACTATATCGAGCCGGAAGAAGAGATCTACCGTGAGATTATCGTACGGAGTCTGGGTCAGGGAGCCATGATTAACCGAACCATTGGTCACGGTGAAAATGCCCAGCCGGCTCCGCTTCCTAAGGCTCACTTCCGGACCACCAATGAGATGCTGGACGAATTTGCCTTTCTAGGCGAGGATTTGGCTAAGAAGTTGGTCATCACCAATCCCAATCAGCTGGCGGAGACCTTTGAGCCGGTAGAAGTGGTCAAGGGCGACCTCTATACACCTTTCATTGATAAGGCCGAGGAGACGGTTGCCGAGCTGACCTATCAAAAGGCCTTTGAGATTTATGGCAATCCGCTGCCAGATATTGTGGACTTACGGATTGAAAAAGAGCTGACCTCTATCTTGGGGAATGGCTTTGCCGTGATTTACCTGGCTTCGCAGATGCTGGTGCAACGCTCCAATGAGAGGGGCTATCTGGTAGGTTCACGGGGGTCTGTCGGATCCAGCTTTGTTGCGACCATGATCGGGATTACCGAGGTCAATCCTCTATCACCCCACTATGTCTGTGGCAAATGCCAATACAGCGAGTTCATTACGGACGGCTCCTATGGTTCTGGTTTTGATATGCCGGATAAGGACTGTCCAGAGTGTGGCCACAAACTCAGCAAAAATGGGCAAGATATTCCGTTTGAGACCTTCCTTGGATTTGACGGGGACAAGGTACCCGATATTGATTTGAACTTCTCCGGAGAGGATCAGCCTAGCGCCCACTTGGACGTGCGGGATATCTTTGGTGAGGAATATGCCTTTCGAGCTGGAACCGTTGGTACCGTTGCTGCTAAGACGGCCTATGGATTTGTCAAGGGCTACGAGCGCGACTACGGGAAGTTCTATCGGGACGCCGAAGTTGAGCGTTTGGCGCAGGGAGCTGCCGGAGTCAAGCGGACGACTGGACAACACCCGGGCGGAATCGTTGTTATCCCTAACTACATGGATGTTTATGACTTTACACCAGTCCAATATCCAGCTGATGATGTGACGGCCGAGTGGCAGACCACCCACTTCAACTTCCATGATATCGATGAAAATGTCCTCAAGCTAGACGTTCTGGGACACGATGATCCGACCATGATTCGGAAGCTTCAAGACTTATCTGGCATTGATCCTACTGATATTCCTATGGATGATCCTGGTGTCATGGCCCTCTTTTCTGGGACAGACATTCTGGGAGTGACTCAGGAGCAGATCGGCACGCCGACTGGTATGCTGGGAATTCCGGAGTTTGGAACCAACTTTGTACGGGGCATGGTTGATGAGACCCATCCGACCACCTTTGCCGAGCTCTTACAGCTATCTGGTCTCTCTCATGGTACGGACGTATGGCTGGGCAACGCTCAGGACTTGATCAAGCAAGGAATTGCTGACCTGTCCACCGTTATCGGCTGTCGGGACGACATCATGGTTTACCTCATGCACAAGGGCTTGGACCCTAAGATGGCCTTTACGATCATGGAGCGCGTGCGGAAGGGCCTCTGGCTGAAGATTTCTGAAGAAGAGCGCAATGGCTACATCGCAGCCATGAAGGAAAATAATGTGCCAGAGTGGTATATTGAGTCCTGTGGAAAGATCAAGTACATGTTCCCCAAGGCCCATGCGGCAGCATATGTTATGATGGCCCTGCGGGTGGCCTACTTCAAGGTGCATCATCCGATTTATTATTATTGTGCCTACTTCTCTATCCGGGCCAAGGCATTTGATATCAAGACCATGAGTGGCGGACTTGATGCCGTCAAGCGCCGGATGAACGAAATCGCTGAAAAGCGCAAGAACAACGAAGCCTCCAATGTAGAAATTGACCTTTATACAACTTTGGAAATCGTCAATGAAATGCTGGAGCGAGGCTTCAAATTCGGCAAGCTAGACCTCTACAAGAGCCATGCGACCGAGTTTCTCATCGAAGGAGATACCCTTATCCCGCCATTCTCTGCTATGGACGGTCTGGGTGACAATGTTGCCCGCCAGGTGGTTAGAGCACGGGAAGAAGGCGAATTCCTCTCTAAGACGGAGCTCCGCAAGCGCGGTGGCCTCTCTAGCACCCTAGTCGAAAAAATGGACGATATGGGAATTCTGGGCAATATGCCGGAGGATAACCAGTTGAGTCTGTTTGATGAGTTTTTCTAAAATAATTCAAAATGATTTTAAGTTGTCTATGAAACGTGGGCTTAAGGCAAACTTGTTAGAAGAAGTTTTGAGTTTTCTGACTGTGGTTCTTCTAGCTAATAGCCCAGAAGCGCAAAGATTGTATCTGGATCAGGAGTAAGAAAGGGGAAAAATGAGATTTAGTATTGTAGCAGAAGATAAACCAGCTCAAAAATCATTTGGTTATCAATTAGAGCTAGACACGGATACAATTATAAAAGTAACCGGCTTGGTCTGCTCCACTCCAGTGTAGTTATGGTAACTCTCTTGTCTCTCTTTAAAGATTAGATCGAAACCTCTATTTCAAAAAAAGGAAATAGAGGTTTTTAAGTTTTATAACCGCTTCTAGATGTTTTCATTGAACCTGGATTGTGTTACAATTTTTAGTGTGTAGAATTTCGTAAATGAGCTGATAAATCAGCGAGTTTTTATTGGTAATCAGAAGAAAAGAGGAGAAGAGTGTGGCGAAATATTTAGTAGGTCCTTACAACAATAGTTGGAATTTTATGGATGCTTATAACAAAGCTCAGAATGGGGACATCATCGAGTTTGAAGATGGATACGCTTTTCAATGGCCGACCAATCAGGAAATTGTAATTGATAAGGAGCTACATTTTGTAGGGCAATCGGTTTCTAATCCAAATGGCAATGGCCAAATCTTTAAGAATACCATCGAAGCGGCTTTCCGATTTGTAGCAGGAGCAAAGGTCACCTTTGAAAATCTGTGTTTTAAAGTCACAGGGAATTATTCTACCCTTCTGTTATGGAGTGGATCTGAAGTCACTTGTAAGCAAGTTTGTTTTGAAATTAGCACCCAAAACAATCAGAACTTTTTTCTATATGCAGACACGCATTCTAAACTAATCTTAACTGATATAGAAATGAAGGTTCCCGAAAAACACGATGCTTCAATCGGTATCGTGGCTTCTGAATTATCAATCAGTCATTCAAGGATTTTATCTAGAATTGATCTATCAGACGGGGCTAAGTTAACATTAGAAACTGTCCACCTTGAAAAATATGATATTAATACGATCAGTGCGACTAACTCAGAAGTGACTCTCAAGAACTCTACAGTTAAAGGTGGGAATCTTGAGATGGACTATCCACCAGTTTGGTTAGATAATGTGGTCTGGAAATCTGAGAACTGTAAAATCGAATTGCCTGGTGGGACTGCGGTTTGCCTCAATAATAACGTTCAATTCAACTCTGATTCGGATTGCATTACGTCCTTGAATTCGTACGGAAGTATGCTTCGAGCTCATCAAGCCACTTTCACAGAATTTTTATGCATCTATGACCTATCGTTCGCGACTTTGACAGGAGAAACTACTTTCCTTGCGGAAAATGCTCAAAGAATTTCATTCGGGGCTTTTTCAGATAGTGTAGTAATGGCGGACCAGATGATTTTCCATAAAATCGCTGATCCAAATATTCGACTTCAAAGTTCTGCCTATGTGAAGGCGGATGCTGTTACTTATACGCAGGGAGATGCGCGTGATCTGATAACTGAGATTGAGGATGGTTGTGACTATCTTGTAGGTAGAGAAGTGGCTAAAGCAAATCCGCAAGCACCTTCTTCAGGCTCTGCATCTGATGCAACTATTCCGACTGTTCCAACTACTACAGCAAGTGGATCTGAACAAGAAAAGAAACGCGATGCACTGGAAGAACTCAATAGCCTGATTGGTCTTGAGAAGGTCAAACATGAGATCAAAAAAATGATCAACATGGTAGAATTTAACAAAAAGCGTATCGCAAATGGCAAGGCTCCTGAAAAGCAAACCCTACATGCAGCCTTCATGGGAAATCCTGGTACAGGGAAGACGACCGTTGCCCGTCTCTTGGGAGAAGTTCTCTTTGAGGCAGGTGTCCTTTCCGGTAAGGAATTTCGTTTTGTCGAAGCGACTGAGTCAGACTTAATCTCTTCTAATGTTGGAGGGACAGCTGAGCAGACTCAGGCTCTTCTTGAAAAAGCTCGTGGTGGGATTCTCTTTATTGATGAAGCCTATAGCTTGGACAAAAAAGACAGTGATGTCGACTTTGGGATCGAAGCCATCAATACCATCCTCAAATTCATGGAGGACAATCGTGATGAGATCATGATTATTTTTGCCGGCTATACCAAAGAAATGGAGGAATTCTTAAGGACTAATCCAGGCCTCCGTTCGCGTGTGCCCAATAACTTCATCTTTGAAGACTTCACAGGAGATGAAATTGTCCAACTGGGTGAAATGATCTTGAATAAGGGAGACTATAAGCTCGAAGACCGCGATTACTATGCTCGTCATGTCAAGCGAGCCTATGATGGATCATTAGATAAAAGCAATGGTCGCTGGATCCGTAATCTGGATGAGCAGTTGACCAAGACCATGGCAGACCGAGTAGTGGCCCAAGGTTCAGATGATATCGAGACCATACTCAATATCGACATTGATGCTGTTCTCAACCAAGGCAAGTACCAAGTAGGGGTAGACAAAGAAGAAGATGGTATGGCAGCCCTCAACCGCTTGGTTGGAATTGGAAAAGTGAAAGAGCAAGTCGAACAGTTTGTAGCCATGGCTGAGTTCAACCAAAAACGGGCGGAGCAAGGTGGTCTTGTGGAAGATACAACCCTGCACTCGCTCTTTCTTGGAAACCCTGGTACAGGAAAGACGACTGTTGCTCGCATTTTGGGGAATATTCTCTTTCAAAAAGGTGTCATCAAGCAGAAGAAATTCATCGAAGTATCTAGAAGCAATCTGGTTGGTGGCTATCAAGGCCAAACAGCCTTGAAGACGCGTGAAGTCTTAGAAAGTGCGCTTGGTGGGGTTCTCTTTATCGATGAAGCCTACACGCTCTACACTGGTCAAAATGATGATTTCGGGAAGGAGGCCTTGGATGAGGTCCTCAAATTTATGGAGGATCACCGTCGAGATATCGTCATTATCTTCGCTGGTTATACTAGGGAGATGCATGACTTCTTGCAAGTCAATTCAGGACTGCAAAGTCGGATTCCAAATGTCTTTGACTTTGAGGACTATAATCCAGATGAGATTGTAGAGATTGGTCTCATGGGATTACGCAAGCAAGGCTACCAAGTCAATGAAGCTCTCTACGGAGAAATTGTGAAAGGAAATTATTTGCGTGCCAATGACCACAGTAACGGTCGCTGGGTCCGCAATCTCAACGAAAAACTTTTGCGACAAGTATCGACTCGTGTAACACGTGAAGAAAGTACAGACTACAATTCCATTTTGGATCAAGATTTGGAAGCCCTGAGGGAGAATGGAAATCCAGAACATCCTCATATGGTAGATGACCAAGGCTATGTTATTCCCTAATTCTCAGCTTTCAAAATTCCAAGCGCCTGAAACATTCTTGTTTCAGGCGCTTTTCTCACGGTAGAAAGTCTTGGTTTATGTTTAAATAATAGACTTGATTTTTAATATTCTAGCAGAGAAAAAAGTATTCAAGACGGAAGGAAAGGCACTTTCTGTTGTAAGGATTCTGCAGGAGGCGTGTACTTATGGTATACTAGGAAGAGAATATTGCTTATTAAGGAGAAAAAAATGGTTTTACCAAATTTTAAAGAAAACTTAGAAAAATACGCTAAATTATTGGTGGCTAATGGTATCAATGTGCAGCCGGGTCATACGGTGGCGCTCAATATTGATGTGGAGCAACGTGAATTGGCCCACTTGATTGTCAAGGAGGCCTATGCTCTGGGTGCTCACGAGGTCATCGTCCAGTGGGCGGATGATTTGAGTACGCGGGAGAAATTCCTCCATGCGCCGATGGACCGCTTGGACAACATCCCTGACTATAAGGTGGCTGAGATGAACTATCTTCTAGAAAAGAAAGCCAGTCGTTTGGGTGTCCGTTCATCTGACCCAGGGGCTTTGAATGGTGTGGATGCTGAGAAATTATCAGCTTCTGCTAAGGCTTTGGGATTAGCTATGAAGCCGATGCGAATCGCAACCCAATCCAATAAAGTCAGCTGGACAGTTGCAGCAGCAGCTGGTACTGAGTGGGCTAAGAAGGTCTTTCCAAATGCAGCTAGCGATGAGGAAGCAGTAGATCTTCTCTGGGATCAGATTTTCAAAACCTGCCGGGTCTATGAAGATGATCCAGTTGCAGCTTGGAAAGCTCATGAAGAAAAACTCAGCTCAAAAGCGAAGATTCTAAATGAAGAGCAATTTTCTGCTCTCCACTACACAGCGCCGGGAACAGACCTGACATTAGGATTGCCCAAGAACCACCACTGGGAGTCGGCTGGCAGTCTTAATGCCCAAGGTGAGTATTTCATTGCTAACATGCCAACAGAAGAGGTCTTTACAGCACCGGACTTCCGCCGGGCAGAAGGTTATGTGACCAGCACCAAACCTCTTAGCTACAATGGTAATATCATCGAGGGCATCAAGGTGACCTTCAAGGATGGCCAGATTGTAGATATTACGGCTGAAAAGGGTGATCAGGTTATGAAGGATCTTGTCTTTGAAAATGCGGGTGCGCGTGCTTTAGGTGAATGTGCCTTGGTACCAGATCCAAGTCCGATTTCTCAGTCAGGTATTACTTTCTTCAATACCCTCTTTGATGAAAATGCATCTAACCACTTGGCTATTGGTGCAGCTTATGCGACTAGTGTAGTGGGCGGAGAGAATTTCTCCGAAGAAGAGTTGGAGGTGGCAGGTCTCAACCGCTCGGATGTCCATGTGGACTTTATGATTGGCTCTAATCAGATGGATATTGATGGTATCCGCGAAGACGGCAGCCGTGTAGCAATCTTTAGAAATGGAGACTGGGCAATTTAAGATGACAGGACTAATTTTTGTATTGATTTTCACTTTGCCAGCTTGTTTACTGACGACAGCTGTGGCAGTCATATTGACGCCGTTTGAAAAGCTCAAACAATGGAAATTAAAATTGTTGGTCAGCTTAATCGGTGCCCTGCTTGGCTTGGTTGTCTTTTTCCCTATCTTTAAAATTTTTGCTTCCTTTGTTGGTTCAGTGATTTCCTTGGCCATCCTTTGGTTGGTTCAACGATTTAAAAAGGAGGGTTAAGTCATGCTTGGAAGTATGTTAGTTGGCTTTATCATTGGTCTGATAGCTGCCGCAATTACCAATAGAGGCGAGCGGATGGGATGCATCGGCAAGATGATACTAGGCTTGCTTGGAGCCTGGATAGGCCAAAGTCTTTTCGGGACCTGGGGTCCTCTTCTCCATGACACAGCTGTAGTACCCTCTATCTTAGGTGCAGTGATTTTATTAGCAATTTTTTGGAGTCGAGACAGTTAAACTTTAATTCAAAAATCCCTTGAAATTATTTCAAGGGATTTTTTGGTAGTTATGAAATATAGTGGATTACTTTACAAGATCCGTAACAATGCTCCAAAAGAAGCAGAGAAAAATTGGGAATAAAAAATTTTTACGGTCATCTTTTAGAAAAAAATTAATAAAGAAAATTTAAAAATTTGAATCCTAGAATAGGAAAAAGTATTCTAAATGTCCTTTTTAGGGAATTAACCTCTTAAATAAGTGTTTTTCTCTTAGTTTCCTTTAATAATCTATAGAAAGTATAGAGATAGATGAAGCCGGAAATGCCGGCTACTATTGATAATAGGAAATATCTCCAGTTAGTAGAGATATTTGTTAACTGTGGTAAAGATATGAGGAAGAAGCATAGAGATGAGTTGAGTAATCGAGCTTTATCTGAGTTGATGTTAAGATGCGCGAGAAGTTTGTTTAGTGCTGGAAGACACAGAAGAATTAGAATTAAATATTTTTTAGATGGTTCACCAGAAAGAAAGAGAACTACCACAAAAATACTTAAAGTAATGTGGGAAATAATCAAGGTCACTAGTGATTTCATAAGGTACACCTCTCAATCATCATCTTGTTCATTTTTTGCTTTTCGAATCCGCATATAAATAACAATTTGTACAATTATTCCAAATAACACGGAAGCAAAAAGAGTAGAGCATATGTGTTTTATATTAAAAAGATTTTGAGAATAGTTTCTTGCATCTCCCATTAGGATACTGAGAAATGGGAGACTAAAAAACATAATTATTCCATAAACTATACCTGCTTTAAGACCAGAGAGTGGTAAACGTTTGCTTTCTTTCTGTTCCAAAATTTCTGGGTCTATGGCTGTAATACCTGATTTTTTTGACTGGTAACTAACATATATACTAATGATGATAGAAAACAGAAATATTAAGATGGGATATCCAAGTGCAATAATTTCTGGGTAACGTTTAGCTAGAAATAGTGGGATTATATTTGCAAAAACCATCATGTAAAAGAGGACTATAAAAACCTGATTACCAATACGGTCGGCTTCACGTTTTTTATGCTCGTCTAGAGGGCCAGAAATCCCAAATGTACGCTTGATGAGTTTTTCAGTGAAAGTTTCTTTTTTCATATTTGTTTTCCTTTTTTAAAAGTCATCCTCCCAGAAAAGACTGTTGAGGTCAGTATGGAGGCTTCGAGCAAGATTTAGACAAAGTTCTAATGTTGGATTGTACTTATTGTTCTCAATCATATTAATTGTTTGTCTCGAGACGCCAATATATTTGGCGAGATCAAGTTGGGAAATTCCCAGTTTTTTTCGAAACTTTTGGACACGGTTCATGATTACTCCTTTCTTAAATTATGTCGTATATACTTGACTATATAATATTCTTTTTTTAAAGTGATGTCAACTATTTTTGACACTATTTTAATATTTTTGACAAAATAACTATAAGTGAAAAATTCTCAACAATGATTATTGGTAATACTGAACGGATTAACCCAGTAAAAAATTCTGAAACGTTAAAAGGAATTATAGAAAATAAATTATTCCTTTTTTTGACTTATACGATCCTTTAAAATAGGATATAGTTTGAAGAATTAATCGAATAAAAAAGTATGAAGTAGAATTTGATGAAAAATTCGGTCGAATAGGCAATTCTCTTTCATAAATTTGTCTTACCCAAAAATAAAACGTCTATTCATTCAGTCCCCGATATTGCAAGTGTCAATAAAGCATTGAGTATTTTCTTAAATGAGTTGGGCATTTATTTAAATATCACGACAAAAGAAGCACATCACACCTATGGGAGTTATCTCTGACACAAAGGATTTGACCTTGGAGTTATGCAAAAATTTTAGGGCAGAGCGATATTTCAATGTTAGTAGGAGTGTATAGACACACTTTAGAAGAGAAAATTTTTGAAGAATTTAATCAAATCAAAGGTGTTTGGAAAGATTGCTCATGAAAAATGTGGAGCAAATAATCTTGAGACAAGCAAAAAAGCCTTGATTTACAAGGCTTCTTTCTATATTCCTATGCATCCTGCATGCATTTGTAAGAAATCTTCATATTGAAACTAATTAAAAATATTGAGATATAAGTGATTTTCAGAAAATACTTTGAGCGATTTAAAATTGGGCAAGTAGTAACTGTTTAAAATTATGAATCATTAACTAAAAAAGTTTCCAACTATACAAAATTGGAAACTTTTTTATTACTTTTAATGACTAATTGTCTTGCGATAAAAATTCTGAGATCAAAACTTCTTGACTAATCGATTCAGATAAAGCTTGTTTAAAGGCTAATTTTCCTAATGAATAGGATTTGTGGTCTATCGTTGGGAGTTTCAACAGTTGCCCAACTAACAAATTTTCTTGCCCAATAATATAGGGATATTTTTTCTTACTTTCTTCATATCCTTTTAAGATCCCTGCAGCAACTTCATCACTTGTAGCTAATACACCATCTATATGAGCATCTTTTACCAATTGATGAGATATATGTAGGCCATCATTAAAATCGTGGATATTTCCAAATACCATATATGGAGTCGATTGTTGACCATAAACATCGTGATAAGCTAATAATGCGGACTGATAAGTAGCAGATGATTCATTATCTCTTGAAAATAACAAAACTAAGTGCTGCAAGCCTCGTGCTTTCATAGCAGAAAAAGCATCCACAAATGAAGAATAGCGGTCGAGGTAAGCAGAGGATAGGAGCTGATATCCCTGCAATTTTTCACAAACCACTATGCGTCCGTATTTTGCATATGTTTCAATAATCTCAAGACTAATGGCTCTTGAGGTGAAGATTAAAGCGGCAATAGCTTCCATTTTAAGTTGCTTCAGGTAGGACAGTTCTAATTCTTGGTTGTAATCTGAAGGCATCATAACAAGTTGATAGTCGCTAGCTTTAGCAGCATCTAGGAGACCATTTATTAAGTGTGTAAAATAAGGGTGGCGCGTGTGTGGAATGACGACACCTATTTTTTGTGTTTTGCCTCGACTGAGATCTCGCGCTAGTTGGTTTGGCATATAATCCAATTCAGCGATAAGATCCATTACTTTTTTCCGTGTCTCATCAGAAACATATGGATGGTGATTGATCACACGGGAAACCGTTGATTTAGCAACGCCAGCCTTTTTAGCTATATCACTAATACTTGTCATTGTTGGGCTCCTACTTTAAAAATTGATGAATCCCATATCCTACGCCATCTTCATCATTAGACTTCGTTATTTTATAAGCTATCGCTTTGATGTCATCAAAGGCATTATCCATCACAATAGGGTAACCTACCATTTCAAGCATAGGCAAATCATTATGTCCGTCACCAAATGCAGCTGTTTCTTCTTTAGCCAACTGCTCTTTTCGAAGGATGTGTGCGATTCCTTTAGATTTTTTGGCTAAGAGATGTGTAATTTCAAGATAGGCCTTACCTGAACGTTGAATAGTGATTTGTGGTAAGTATAAACTTTGAAGATATTTTTCCAATTCTCGCATTGTTGCTTCATCGAAAGTAATCATCATGATTTTAAAAGTATTTCCTTGACCTTCTAAAAACTGATCTTCATTATCAATAAATGTTGGTGTTTGACGGGTTAAACTTTGTTCGTATTGGATTCCTTCATCTATTTTATCACAATACCAGTTGTTCAGGTCGTAATAAGATAAGCTGACTTGAGGAAAGTGTTGACGTATCCCTTTCAGCAGTTGTTTTACTGTCTTATTTTTAATGGTTTGTACATGAATGGGTAGAACTTGATTATTAGCGCCTATTGTATAAATTAATCCTCCGTTAAAAGCGACCTGGCCCCCTTTTAATTGAAGGGCATCTGTGGCCTCCTTCATTTCCATTGGTGCTCTAGCAGATACTAAAGTTATAGGAATCCCTGCTTCACGTATCAAGGTCGCATTACTGTCACTGACCTGTCCTTCGCTATTTAATAGTGTTCCATCCATATCACAAAAAATACGTTTGATTGTCATAAAATTTACCTCTTTTACTTTTGAAATCAGTATAAACCATGGAACGCGTTCCATGTCAAGCGTAAATTTTAAAAAAATTTTTGAGAAAATAAATCCTATATGACGAATCTGATCTTTATATCAAGGTTTACAATTTTGTTACTGAGTAAAATAGGAATTTTCTCAATTCTACGGGTATTTATGTTGCTTGCAAAAGGAATTGATATCTGAACGGTTGCTTATATAATGGGGCATAAAAATAAAAAACGAGCAATTGAAACGTATGCTCATCTTTTGAAAGAGAAGGAAAAGAACATCAGATACTACAAAACCTTTTAAATGAGTATCCGTTAGTAGAACTAAAGTAGAGAAGACACAAAAAAGCCTTGAAAATCAAGGCTTTTTCTTCTATATTTCTATGCCCCCTACATGGATTTGTAAGAACTTTTCATATTGAAAATAAATAAAAATGTTGAAATATAGCTGATTTTAGAGAAATACTTTTAGGTGTTTTCAATGTCAGGATTTAAAAATGGGGCAAAAGTGGGGCAAAAATAACGAATGACTCACATTTGATGATTTTAGATAAAAGTATGGGGGAGTAAGTGAACAGAAGAGTTGCTTACTCCTTTTTAAAATTTATATATGCTTTTTGTTTTACAAAAAAATAGAGTAATTATGATTTGGTTATTTTTTAGTATTAGAATTGATTACATAAGAAACGGAGGAACATTATATGGAAATTATGCTTGAAACAAGAAATTTAACAAAGAAAATCAAAAAACAAATGGTACTTGAAAATATATCAATTAAAGTAGAGAAAGGAAAGATATATGGACTATTAGGACCGAATGGTGCTGGGAAATCAACGCTATTAAAAGTAATTACTAAAGTTATGAATTGTACATCAGGGGATATTTTTTTTGAAGGAAAAAGCATGTGTACACAAGATTTAAAAAAAGTTGGAGCTATCATAGAGCATCCTGCCATCTATCCAAATTTAACAGCATACGAAAACTTAGAAGTTTTAACAGTATTATTAAATATTGATAAAAGAAGAATTGATTATGTGTTAAAAACAGTTGGGTTAGAAGACACAAATAAAAAATTGGTAAGAAATTTTTCATTGGGGATGAAACAAAGACTTGGAATTGCAATGACACTAATAAATAATCCAGAATTATTGATACTTGATGAACCAACTAATGGACTAGATCCTTTGGGAATTCAAGAGTTAAGAGAATTGATAAAAGAGTTTTCTAAAAAAGGGATTACAGTCATTATTTCAAGTCATATTCTGAGTGAGATTCAACAGATAGCAGATAAGATAGGGATTATTAATAATGGGCATCTCATTTATGAAGCTAATAATTCTGATGAGATGGATTTGGAAAAATTGTTTTTAGAAATGATAAAAAAGGATGTGAAAAATAATGATTAGTTATATTAAAACAGAGTTAATGAAAGAAAAAAGATCTGCTAACTTAAAGTTAGGAATTATTGTGCCTATAATTTTTGTTTTATTTAATATAGCTATGATTAGTTTGATGGGGGAAAGTCCAGAAGGAAAAAGTTACATATTGGCAACTTCTTTTAATTGGTATCCACTTTTAATTCTCCCAATAGTTTTGAGCTTACTAGTTGTGAATATAAATGTTAAAGAAAAGAGCGAGCATATTGTTTTACAAAAAAGCAAAAATCTAAGTTTTACAAAAATAGAATTGGCAAAAAATATTATTATTGTAGCTGAATTATTTATTATTCTACTAATATCAACAATATTAATATTTACTGTTGCGACATTTTTTCTAGGTGAAAAAATATCGCTAAGTCAATTAATTATAGCTACTATTTGTCTTTTTATTGGAAGTTTACCGATCGTTGCTTTATCTTTTTTGATATATGGACTTACAAAAAAGAAAGCTGTTCTTATATTGTTGAATTTTGTGTTGACATTCCCATCGGCTGTGATTGCAGTAACAAAAAATTGGATTTTATTTCCATGGTCATATAACTTGCGAATGCTTAGTCCAGTTGTTGGAGTACATCCAAATGGGACTTTTCTTGAGACTGGCTCTAAACTAATGAATATGGATGCAACATACTTAGGATTGCTTTTAAGTATTGCGGTCTATGTAGTCGTATTAACATTAAGTCTTTTAATTAACAACAAAAGGAGTAAATGAAGTGCATAATATGATATCGTCATACTGGCTTAGAAGTAGAAGGACACCAGTAAGACTAATGACTTTTTTATGCCCAATCCTATTTTCTTTGATTTATGGTATTTATTCGATGAATTCAAAAGGATTAATAGGGAAAGAAATGGGAGTGTTCTTTTGCGCATATATAATTTTAGCAAATTTTTCAATGTGTTTTTATATACCAATGATATATGAGGTTGATAAGGTAGCTGGGAATTTTGCAAATGATTTAAGGACTGGGATTAGTAGGAAAAAAATATTCTTTTCTAAATCTATTTATATCTCTATATTACTATTTATAATTGAATTTATATCTATCTTGGTAATGATATTAGTCGGGTTTGGAAAAGTTGAGTTTAATTATATAAGTACAGTTTTATGCTTTTTGATTGGTACAATTATGCTGATGCCAATGATTCCTGTTTATCAATTTTTAAGTTTGAAATTAGGTTTTTCTGGCAGTATACTAATCGGAATTTTTTTAACATTATCAGGTATTTTGTTAGGTACCACAGAATTAGGCAGTAATATTTGGTATTTATTACCTTTTGTTTGGCCTATAAAACTTATTTTTGCTTATACAAGTCATGAAGTTACAAGTCATGATATTTTGATGTTTTTAGCATTATCAGTAATCATTACTGTATTGTTTATAGGCGTATTTAATATTTGGTATAATAGATGGGATGGTATTAATAAAATGGAGGAGTAGAATGAACTTATTAATCATAGATGATGATAAAGATCTATTACGACTTTTAGAGTTGACTTTTAAAAAAGAATATAATGTTGACCTTTGTGATTCAGCTGAAAAAATTGTTCCTGAACAGCTGGTTAAATATAATTTGATTATTCTTGATGTCATGATGGATAAAATGGATGGATTTGAGTTTTTATCACGATATAGAGAATTGATAGATGCACCGATTATCTTGTTGACGGCTAAAAGTTTTGAAAAGGACAAGATAGAGGGATTTGCCTTAGGTGCAGATGATTATGTTACAAAGCCATTTTCTGTATCTGAAATAAGGGCGAGGGTTGCAGCACATATTAGAAGAGAAAATAGAGATAAGCACAGTAGAATAATTGATTATCCAATTTCTTGTGACTTATTGTCTAAAAAAATATATTTCAAGGAAGATGAAATTACTCTTACCAAAAGTGAATATAAAATATGCGAATTACTTTTAAAAAATAGAAACCAGGTTTTTACTAAAGAAAAGATTTATACAACAATTTATGGATATGATGCTGAAGGTGATAGTTCAACTTCTATTACAGAAAGAATAAAAAAAATAAGAGAAAAATTTGCTGGATTTCATATAGATCCAGTTAAAACTATTTGGGGAGTAGGTTATCAATGGGAACTAAAAAAAGTTTAACCTATTTAATTAGTAAATTTGCAATTTTAGAATTGTTTTTTGTACTATTTATGAGTTTATTTTCCTATATGCCTCTAAACATCTTAATTAACACTGGGGTAGTATATCCTGCAAATTATGCTGAAAGGCATTCTGATACAGTAAAATATGAGTTTCAAAAAGAGAATTGGGAAATTGATAAAATACCATTTTTTTATGAATATCAATTAAGAGATAATGGAGAAATTATAGAAAATACGATTGATGAACGCTATAATCAAAAAATAAGTGAGGCATTGCAAAAAGGAAAATCTTCAAAGGAACACATAATAGGTTCAGATGTATTTAAGGCTTTTAAAAATGGTAATAAAGATTTGATCATAAAATATAAAATTAGTGCTATACCTACCAATCCAAATGTATACAAAATAATTGGAAATTTTGAATTGGTGTATTTTACAAGCATGTTTTGTCTATGGCTAATTGGGTTTATTTATTTAATAAGTAATTTGACAAGGAAATTAAGGAGTGAAATTAGAAAGATATCCAAGGCTAATGAAAATATTGAAAAATTACAATTAGAATTTGAAAGAGAGTATTCTGATTATACAGAAATTTCAGGAGTGTTAGATTCTATAGATAGTATGGCAAGGAGCTTAAAGGCATCATTAGAAAAACAATGGAATATGCAGATGACACAAAAAGAAATGATTCAATCGATTACTCATGATGTGAGGACTCCGATTACTCTAATTAAGGGGAATATAGAATTATTAAAAGAAGATCAAGAAAATGTTCTTGAAAGAGCAGAAGATGCTTTAAATGGTGTGGAGAGATTGGAATCTTTTTTAAAAAAACTAAATGAATTTTCTGATTTGATGGAAGCTCCAAAGGAAGTTGTATCAAAAGAAGTTTTAGACGATTGGATAAAAATTGTGACTAGTATTTGTAAACTTAAGGGTTTTAGCTTGTCAATTCTTTCGTCTGATGAAAGTAACATTAAATTAGATAAAAATTCAATTGCTATTGCGATACAAAATTTAGTAAATAATGCAATTGAGAACTCTTCAGTGGGTTCTACGATATTTATCGGTTTTTATGATGATATAGATGATTATACTATTGTGGTCAGGGATCAAGGTGATGGATTTAATAATGATATTCTTTATGATCTAAGAGAAAAATATGTATCAACGAAAATGTATGATAATAATATACATGGATTAGGGCTTTCAATTGTTATGAAAATACTTGAAAATAACAAGGGACAATTGTTACTAAATAATTATGATGATCAAGGTAATGGTGCTGAAGTTAAAATGGTATTTAAAAAGTAAGCATATTTTAAAAAATTAATAAATCTGGTTATCAAGGGGATAAATTTTCGTTTCTGAGATAGTTCCTAATTCTGAAAGTGATGAATTAAATCAACTATCTTTAGTGTCTTTTATAGATCGTATTGAGATTGGAGAGGATAATTCAATTAATTTTGTCTTCAACAATATTGAAACAGTGAACCTGCTTCAAGTAACTGGAAGAACTGAAGAATAAGATTATACAATAGAAAAGCGAGCCTAAAACTCGCTTTTTTTATTTAATCTAATAGGTCCTTATTTTCAATTAAGAGTTCTAGTGGGGATTTATCTCTTGCTACAATAAAACCGGGTTCATATTGGGTATGAAATGTTCTTTTCTGAGAAGTTGGATCAATATACAATTCATCTCCATCTTCTGTGTATAGTTGGTTGCCTCTTGTTAGGTAAAGTAAATCCTCTAAGTACTGTCCATCAGTTTGTAGAAAATGTTCGATGTATTTGACAGCCTTTAAGATTTCACTTACTTTATCAGAGTATTCATTAGATTCAAGAACACTCTTTTCTAACTCAATCTCTTTACTAGTTCCAAATAGTTGGGTTGGAGTTGCATTAAAATATTCTGCTATCTTATCTAAATTTGCAAAGGTAGGATAGCTTTTTTGTTTTTCATAATCAGAGATGGACTGTTTACCGATTCCTAAATCTTCCGCAAGTTGAGTTTGACTTACTCCTTTTTCTATGCGTAGTCGTGCCAAATTGGGTCCAAAATTTTGAATAATAAAGGTCATGATAAACTCCTATGTTGTATTTTAAACTTATTCTATCATCTATAAACTTACAAATCAAGTTTTTAGTTGACTATTTAAAATATTTTTTATAAAATATATTTATAACTTATAAATAAGTTATAAACGATACAAAGTAGCTCGTAAGTTTAGGAACAGTGAGTGAGGAGGAAGTTGAGGACGAGACTATGACTTATGACTATTCGAAGCCTTGGTGCTAGAAATTGTGTGGACAAGGTCAAGGGACGAGCCTGACGGGAAGTCAGGCGAAGTCCTGCAGACTGGCGTCCAGACAATTTCTAGCCAAGCAAAAGCTGGCTATTCTAACAGCCAGCAAAAAGGTACACTTAGGGCAACGCCCAAAGAACGACGGAACGAGCAAACGTTGATTTGACGGTGTTTCTGAGACCTAAAAAATCTAAAAGAAGGGGGGACAATTTTGTTGGTTTCTATACAAGATTTAAGAAACATTCAAGAACGATGTGATGTAGGAGAATTAGTACAGCGGTTAGATGTCAGTATTGATAGATTAACGGTTATCTGGGATACAGACACTGGTTCCCTAAGACGAATTTTCAAAAATCTGAAACAGGCAATAAGTACAAGAGTTGATTCATTTGAACTATATGATAATGTACGAGATGATGTCTTTACTTTAGCTAAAAATTTTAATGAGTATGATTCGATCAATATTATATTTTTCCAATTATCCACTTATGGAGGTGAACAATTGATTCGAATTGATTTCAATCCTAATATTTTAAAAGAATTTGACGGAATGAAAGTATGGAGACAATTAATGTACTTTGCTAAATTGAATTCATTGACGGTACGTTTGTCTCGTTTTGATTTGGCATTTGACATTTTCAACAGGCCTGAAATCGTTAATTTGCAACATATTAAAGGTGGTGTTACCCATAAGGTCTTCTATGGTCGAGGG